>JBJEPU010000226.1:0-4234 GCA_051881395.1 Candidatus Fimenecus sp. | reverse complement strand
AGGGGTCGGTGAGATTCCCCTGTTAGGGGAAATGTCGCGTAGCGACAAAGGGGTACTGGCGTAGCCGTAACTCGACGGCCCGCGATAAATTGCATCTGTTTTCGCGGGCGATTCGTGAATCGCCCCTACGCTCATATTACATTTCGTGCGCGTAGGGAACGGTCTTGACCATTCCGCCAAATACCATAAAACCACTGGCGGGCATGGAAGCCCGCCACTACGCGCATAAATCCAAATTGGTTTTTACAATCAATTTATGCTGTTTTAGTTTTTCCGTTTCCACGCTTTATAGTAAAAGACAATCAGCATGGGATAAATTTCCAATCTGCCTGCGAGCATTAAGAAGCTCAGCACAATTTTTGTAAAATACGAAAGCTCGCTGAAATTGCCGACGGGGCTCAATCGCCCGAAGGCGGGGCCGACATTGTTAAAGCAGGTTAACACCGCGCCGATGGCCTCCTGCATATCGACATTGTCAAAGCAAACCAAGAAAATGCCGACGAACACCACCACCACATACAGCCCGAGATAGGCAAGCACGCTGTGGACATATTGACTGTCCAAGGTTTTACCGTCCACCTTGACGGTGACCACCTCGCGGGAATTCAATGATTTTTTGATTTGGCTGAGCACCGATTTGCAAAGCACCATCATACGCTCAACCTTAAACCCGCCGCCCGTAGAGCCGGCGCACGCACCGATACAAAACAGCGCAAGCAATACCATTTGCGAAAATACCGGCCACTGGGTGTAGTCCGCCGTCGAGAAGCCCGTCGTGGTGATAATCGACGCCACCTGAAAGCCCGCGTACCGCACGGCGGTGGTAATGTGCTTATAAATCGGCAAAATATCCAGTGCAATCACCGTGGTGGTAAAGGCGATAATGCCGAGATACCAGCGCAGTTCTTCGCTTTTGAACACCCGCCCGAATTGCCGCGTCAGCAATAGGAAGTATAAATTGAAGTTGACACCGAATAAAATCATAAAAACGGAAATCACAACTTCCGCATACAGACTGCCGTACGCCGCGATGCTCGCATTGCGCACCGAAAAGCCGCCCGTACCCGCTGTGGCAAAGGCGGTGGTCACGCTGTCAAAAAACGGCATACCGCCCGCCCAAAGCATACCGATTTCAAGAATGGTCAAGGCAAAGTAGATGATATACAAAATCCGCGCGGTCATCATGGTTTTGGAAACCAGCTTCCCCATGGTGGGACCGGGCACCTCGGCACGCAAAATGTGCATCGACTGATTTTCGCGCTGCGGTAAAAACGCCAGCACGAATACGAGAACGCCCATACCACCAATCCAATGCGTAAAGCTACGCCAAAACAAAATGCTTTTCGGCAAGGACTCAATATCGGTCAAAATGGAAGCACCTGTGGTGGTAAAGCCAGACACCGTTTCAAACAGCGCGTCTATGGGATTTGCGATTGCGCCCGAAAACCAAAACGGCAATGCGCCGAACACCGAAATCAAAATCCATGAAATTGCCACAATCATAAAGCCCTCGCGCGCATATATGCGGCGGTGGCGCGGTTTTTTAATTTCCAAAAGGAAGCCGAATGCGAGCAATAGCGCCGCCGTCAAGACAAATACCCACGGCGTACCGACTTCCCCGTAATAAAACGCTACACTCAACGGCAACAGCATCAAAATCGCTTCCGCAATCAATATTTTGCCGACCGTTGTACTGACCATTCTGTAATTCATCGGATATTCATTTCTCCTACCACTGTTTACCGAAAGATTTCTTCAAAGTTTTTAAAACCGTTGCGGGTGGTAATGACAATCACATTATCCCCGTTTTCAATGGTATCGTCGCCGCACGGGTAAATGATTTTACCCTTTCTTAAAATACAGCCAATCATCACATCGTCTTTCAACTGCAATTCCTTTAAGGTACTGCCGATATAAAATGCATCTTGACTTTCGATGCGGAATTCCAACGCTTCAACGCGGTCATTGACCAATTTATACAAGGTTTGCACACTGCTGCTGCCGGAATTTTCCAGCGCGCGGACATACCCGATAATCTGATTGGCGGCAATGGTTTTCGACGAAACCGCCGTTTCAATACCGATACTCTGCAAAATATCGTAAGACACGCGGTTGACCTTCGCCACGGTTTTGCTGACACCGATAGACGACGCATACATCGTGGTAATGATATTTTCTTCATCAATCGTGGTCAAAGATACAAACGCGTCTTGATTGTCTAAGCCTTGTTCGAGCAAAATATTGCGGTCACTGCCGTCGCCGCAAACCACTGTGGCGTGCGGCAGAAGGTCAGCCAAAACCTCGGCGCGCTGTTCGTCAATTTCAATCACCTTGACCTTGTGCCCCGTTTCGGACAACTGCAATGCCAAGTAATAGCCCATTTTGCCGCCGCCCGAAATCAAAACATTTTTGGTACGGTGGCGATATATGCCCAATTCCTTCATAAACGCAATCATATCACTGCGTTTGGAAGTGATATGGATGCGGTCGCCTGCCTGCAATGCAAAATGGCCGTTCGGAATATAGACGCGCTCCCCGCGCTGTACCGCGCAAATCAGCACGCGGGCTTTAAACCGCCCTGCGATTTCACAGACGCGCATGCCCGCAAGCGGATTGTCCGTCTTGATTTCGATTTCCGCCAAATCCACGCGGTCGCCTGCGAAGCTCTCCATATTCAGTGCCGTCGGGAACCGCAGGACGCGCGCAATTTCATTCGCCGCGGCATATTCGGGATTGACCACCAGACTCAACCCCAACTCTTCTTTGAAAAAGTGCAGTTGTTTGGCATATTCGGGGTTGCGCACGCGGGCAATGGTGTGGTGCGCGCCGATTTTTTTGGCAACCAAGCAGCAAAGAATATTCAGTTCATCCGACGAAGTTGCCGCAATTAAAAGCCGCGCCTTATCGACGCCCGCTTCCTTTTGCACGCTGTAACTTGCACCGTTGCCGCAAAGCCCCATCACATCGTACTGATTGACCATTTCCTCCACGACCTTCGGGTCTTTGTCAATCACCACAACGTCATGCCCTTCCGTAGACAAATGCTCTGTAAGCGCCGCGCCGACCTTCCCGTCGCCGACAATGACGATATTCATACAACCGTTCTCCTAAATCTTGTTTGTGTTTTCATAATCGAAAAAATCTATTGTTTTAATTTAGTATTGTACCATTGATTTTGTGCGCTTGCAATAGGAAAAACACGACAACTGTAAATAAGCAACAATTTTTATGTGTTTGTTCAAAAAGCACGATACCATATAGTTTCTGTCATCTGTTATGCAATTTATACCGAAAAATGCTTGTATTATACACTGTTTTTATGTATAATGGTATATATAGGCAAAGCCGACGAGCTCGAACTTGTCGGTTTTGCTATCCAAAACGGAGGTCTTTTCTATGAAGGTTCGTGAAATTCAGGAAATCCTTGCGGCGCAGGTCATCTGCGGCGAGGAGTTTTTAGACCGCGAGGTTTTTTCCGCCTGCGGCAGTGATATGATGAGCGACGTACTCGCCTATGTCAAAGAACAGGCGGTGCTTTTGTCGGGACTTGTCAATCCGCAGGTGGTGCGCACCGCCGAAATGATGGATATGCAATGCATTGTGTTTGTGCGCGGCAAGCACCCCGATGACAGCATCATTGCGCTTGCGCGTGACCGAGACATCGTTCTGCTTTCCACGCAGTACCCGATGTTCGCTTCCTGCGGGATGCTGTATGAAAAGGGCTTGCGGGGAGGCGCGATACGATGAGTTTGATTACCCTGCACTACGACGTACCCGGGGACGATTTCACCCGCGCGGGCGAGGCATCGGGCAATGTCAAGACCCATTTGAAAAAGTTAGGCTTTGACCCCGCCGTGGTGCGTAATGTTGTGATTGCGCTGTATGAGGCGGAAATCAATATGGTCATTCATGCGGGCGGCGGCGAAATTGATGTGGAAATCGACCCCGACCAAATCCGTATGGTGCTTTCCGACCACGGTCCCGGTATTCCCGACATCTCCCTTGCCATGCAAGAGGGGTACTCCACCGCGCCCGACAATGTGCGCGCGCTGGGATTCGGCGCGGGTATGGGATTGCCGAACATCAAAAAATACACCGACGATATGCAAATCGAAACGGAAATCGGCGTCGGTACGACCATGCGGTTGCGTGTGGATGTTCCCGCATAGGGTAACGGTTATAATCCGAACCCGTCAAAAATGCAGTATTAAAGCGATATTTGTCGCTTTCGCTG
>JBJEPU010000225.1:0-23043 GCA_051881395.1 Candidatus Fimenecus sp. | reverse complement strand
CCGAACCGTGCGCGCAACATTGGCATTTTTCAGTTCATTGTCAATTTTAAACATTGTTATCACCCAAATACGATAACACCTTCTCGGCGTTAAGAACCAACATCGGTTTATTTAAAAATAAATTGAAACTTCGGTGCGGATGCCATGGAAAACCACTCGTCGCCCGCAACAATAAAATGGTCGTTTAATTGCACCTGCATATTTTTGAGCATATGAAACAGCTTGTTGGTCTCTTCCACATCGGCAACCGACGGCACCGCGACACCCTCGGGGTGATTGTGCGCAAGAAGCATATCGGAAGCGCCCGTATGCACCGCCGCCTCCAACAATTTGCGCGTATTGATTTGCGTTTCGCTCGCCGTCCCGTCGGAAATGAGTACGGTTTTTAACACCTTGCACTTGTGGTTCATACAAACCGCGTAAAAATGCTCGGTGCTTTTACCGGCAAACAGGGAAGTAAAATACGCCCCTGCCGCCTCTGCCGATTTTAAAAACAGCGTGTCGGGATTTTGCTTACTGCGGGCATATTTGCCGTACATTTCGGGAATCAGTTTAATTAAAACCGCCGTATTTTCGCTGATACCGCCGACGCGCATCAGGCTTTGCGCAGGCGCGTCAAACACCGCCGAAAGCGACCCGAAGGCGTTGATGAGCTTATGTGCCAATTCGTTGGTGTCGCGCTGGGGAACGGCATAAAACAGCAAAAGCTCCAATGCGTTATGGTCCTCAAATGTATCTAATCCCTCACGCAAAAAGCGCGCACGCACACGCGCGCGGTGCCCTGTGTGGGGTTGTTTTTCCGCCGCCACCGTTATTTGATTTTGCGGCTACCGGGCTTGACAAGTTCCAATTCGCCGGCCTTGCAAAGCGGGCAGTCCGCCGCTTCCCACGAGGTGACGTCTGCCGAATAGACCGCTTTAAACGGCACGCCGAAATCAATTTTGCCGCCTGTGCGGTCCACAATCGAGCCGACGCCGACAATATCGCCGCCCGCGGCTTTCACAAGCTCAATGACTTCTTTCACGGAGCCGCCCGTGGTGACAACATCCTCCACAATCAAAACCTTTTGCCCGGGCTCCACAACAAAGCCGCGGCGCAAGGTCATTTTGCCGTTTTCGTCGCGCTCGGTAAAGAAGTTTTCGCAATGCAATGCACGCGAAACTTCATATGCCATTTGCACCGCGCCCATGGCAGGGCCGATGACAACCTCGACACCCGCGTCTGCGTATTTCTCACCCAACGCCGCGCAAAGCTCCTCGCTGTATTTGGTATTGCGGAAAATTTTTGCGCACTGCAAATAACGGTTGGAATGTCTGCCCGAGGTCAGCAAAAAGTGCCCTTCCAACAGGACGCCCGCCTCTTTGAGAATTTCAACCACTCTTTCTTCTGAAAGCATTGTATACACTCCTTCTCGGATTTTCTATTATTTTAACACAAACCGTGCCGTTTGAAAAGAGAAACAGGCGTAAAAATACGCCTGTTTTGTCAAAATTTTAAGATTTTTCGGAATGCCTTGTGCCATTTGAGCATATACAGCGTGACAAGGCGCGAAAGCGCCACATCATACACCAAAAATACGATGTTTCCAAGCCCCAAAAGCACCCAAACGCCCCATTTACCGAATTCTTCCATCTCGTCCATCGGGAGTTGGAAGACATAAATGATAATCAGATATGCCGCAACCACCGACACATTGAAAATCAGGAATTTTAAAATCCACAAAACCACGCGGTTTTGCAGTTTCCCCTCCAAAATCGCTTTGACAATCGGGTAATGCCCGAAAAAGAATACATACATCATGGCGGCTTCTTTGTCGGGCAAAATGAGCAAGGACAAAAGGCTGACCGCCGCATACACGCCGAACGCCCATTTTTTGTCAATTTCAATCACAACGATGATTAACAGCACGCCTGCCGCCGCAGGAAGTGCATAGGTCAGCGTCGGAATCACCGCCGTCAAAAACATCATGGCGACAGACAGCGCCGCCACAATGCCGCCGAGCGCGGTTTTGGAAGAATTGCGAAATGCGTTTTTCTCTTTCATATCAGCACCCGGGAATCAAATCGCCGCCCAAACATTCACAGCAGCAATCCGCGCACCAAAGCGCTTCGCAGATTTCACAGGCAGAGCACCCACCCCCGCGCGTTTGCCGATAGCCCCCGCGTGCGTTGTTATTGAGATTGTTAAACGCCGCCGCATATTCACGGTTTTGCGGGTCCATTTGACAGGCGGTGGACAAGTTGGTGTATGCCTCGTCAAACCAGCCGCGCCGCTGTTGTATAACGCCTTTCAGGAAAAACCACTCCGCCGAGCGCTGTTCACGCGGAATGCCGTCTAACAGCATTTCGGCGTCGTCGATACGCCCGCTGTTAATCCGTGCACGAATATCGGCAAACTGCGACGCGCCGTTGTATGCTCCGCCGGCATTGTAATTGCCCTGCGTACCGCTGTAATCGGTATAGGCGTAATCCGCACGCCCTGTCGGCGCCTGCCCGCGCAATGCGCCGACTGCCGCGTCATACGCCGCGTCCAGCTCTGCCATTTTTTGCTGTGCAATATCGGCAAGCGGCCCACCCTGTAAGGTATCGTCCTGATATTTCCGCACCAAGGCACGGTATGCATCTTTAATTTGCGCCTCAGAAGCATTTTCGGGCACGCCCAAAACCGCATACGGATTCATCATCGAACTTCACCTCTTGTTTGCTTTGATAAATAGGAACTGCGGACAGCCTCTGTCGCCGTTTGCGTGCCGTCGCGCAAAATATTTTCCAATACGCCGCGGTGCACCGTGCCCGATAACAGGTCAAAGCTCACCGCCGCCTCGTTCTCCGTCATATACAAAGACCGCAAAATCGGTTCCTGTACTTCTATTGAGACGAGCGCATCTTCGTCCGCCACGCCGTATTTCGCCAAGAACGGATTGTATGCGCCGCTTTTCAGGTCCGCACGCATATCGTCGTATGCGTCCATAAGATAGACCCACCGCCCGACGCAGTACGCCACGCGCGAAACCACGCGGCGGGTATTTTCATTTTCAATTCCCTGCGAAAAAATCATTTCCAATGCCTTTGCGGACGGCTCTGCCGCGCGGTCTGCACAAGTGCAGTTTTCCGCTTCCAACGCCGCTTGATTTTGCATTGCTGTTTCAATTTGTTCGGCAAAAAACGGATATTTTTCTTTCGCTTTTTTATATTTCCCGCGCAGAAACGGCTTACACAAGCGTGCGGCAAGTTTTTTAAATTCCCTGCCGTCGGCGATATTGTCGAGCACCTTTTGGTAGGACATCAGCACCGTCAGCGCCGCCGCCTCGCGATAACTTTCAGCGGGGTTTTCACAGTAACCGCATTTTTTCAGCGGATTAAAACGGCATCGTCCCTTTTTATAGCACGGCGTTGCCGCTTGCAAGGCACATTCGCGCAGTAAAACATAAAAGGTGGCGTCATAACTTAACAGCCCGCGGGAAAGCACGCCGTATTCTTTGCCAAGGGTTTTGCAAAGCGTACAGTAAACCGCCTTGTATTCTTCATATTCGCGCACGCGAAGCTCCGGCTTGCAGACCTTAACATACCCGAACAAGCAAAGCCCTCCTTAAAGAATTGACGAAAGATTGTGCATAATCGCACCCGCGACCTCAGGGCGGTTCATCGTGTAAATATGAATACCGTGCACCCCGTTGGCAATCAGTTCAATAATCTGCTCGGTAGCATAGGCAATGCCCGCCTGCTTTAACGCTTCGGGGTTATCGCCGAATTTATCAATCATCGTTTTCAAGCGCGAGGGCAATGTTGTACCCGACAGCGCGCACGAACGCGCAATCTGCCGCTTGTTCATCACGGGCATTATGCCCGCGAGCACCGGCACATCAATACCTTTTTTGAGCGCGCGGTACAGGAAGCTATAAAGCGCGGTGTTGTCAAAAAACATTTGGGTAATTAAGAAATCTACACCGCAGTCCACTTTTTGCTTTAAGTGCTCCAAATCCGCATCGGGGCTCGGCGACTCGACATGGCCCTCCGGATAACACGCCGCACCGACCGAAAAGCCGCCGAATTCGCGGATAGCGGTTACCAATTCACTCGCATAGCGGTAATGGTCGCTGTCCGGTGTGTAATTCTCGGGCAAATCCCCGCGCAACGCCAAAATATTTTCAATGCCGCGCGCTTTTAAATCGCACAAAATCGAATGAATTTCCGCCTTGGTGCTCGAAGCACAGGTCAAATGCGCCAACGAGGGAATTTGTAAATCATTTTGAATATGCGCGGCAATTTTCGGCGTATTAACGGATGTACCGCCGCCCGCGCCGTAGGTCACGCTGATAAAATCGGGCTGAAAGCCTGCGAGGGTATCCACCGTCGCTTCCACGGGCGCATATGCCGCGTCATTTTTCGGTGGGAACACCTCAAACGAGGTAGTTAACTGTTTGGCTTGTAATTTTTCACTGATTTGCATAGTTCAACCGTCCAAATCCATATATTTCAGCCGTATACGCGCACTGCGGCGCAAAAACGGCATGGCAAGGAATAGCAAAAAGAGTATCGTGGAAACCGCGTGCACCGCATTAAACGCCACCGAAGCGGCAAGCGTTGCAAATACTGCGGCTTTTTCCAGCGGGCGCACATAAACAAGAATGTGCCATGTGTCTAATATCATACCATAAAGCAACGCCGAGAACAAGCCGAAAGCTGTGATTTTCCACAGTTTATCAAGGAATTTACATTTTGTTAACAAACCGGAAAGCAGGCCGACAAGCCCCCACGCAAGCATTTGTACCGGCGTCCAAAGCCCCTGTCCGAAGGTAAAATTCGACAGAAGCGCCGTCAGCGCGCCCGTCAGCGCCCCGACGCCCGGACCGAAGGCCGCGCCCGCCAAAATCACAATCGCCGTGGTCGGTTTAAAGTTCGGCACGGCGGCAAAGGCGATTCTGCCGAACACCGCCAGCGCCGTCATCACGGCGGTGCAAACTGTTTTGGACAGCGTAAAAAATCGTTTAGTTTGCTTTGGCATTTTGCACCTCCGAAAGCGATATGGGGCGCTCGTTTTTCGGCAGATACGAGAACATTCTCGCCACCGTCGAGGTATACAAATCCCCGTGCGTGAAAAAGGTGTGGCTCTCGCCCGAAAACACAAACCGACCGTCAAACAGTAACGCACAGCGGTCCGCGCACGCGGCGGCAAAATCGAGGTCGTGCGTGACAAGCAATACCGCTTTCCCCGTTTTTTTCCAAGCGGCGAGCAACGGCAAAAGCGCGTCTTTGCTTTGCGCATCCAGCCCTTTCGTCGGTTCGTCCAAAAGCAATACATCGGGATTTTTCAAAAGCGCCGCGGCAAACGCTACGCGTTGCTGCTGACCGACACTTAAATCGAACGGATTTTTCGAGAGCGTGTCGGTAATTCCCAAGGTTTCAGCCATTTCACGCACCGCAGGCAAGGGCGTAGGCACGGCAGACGGCGCGTCGTTCAGCAGATGAAACAGCGCCTTCGGCGTGGGCGGCACGCTCGCGGCATTCAGCACCTCCGTAACCGTTTCAAAGGCAAAGCACGCCTGCGGATTTTGCGGCACGGCGGCAATTTTCAAGTCAGAAGCAACTTTGCATTTGCCGCTGTACGGTTTACACTCCCCCGAAAGCAGCCGTAAGAGTGTGGTTTTGCCCGCACCGTTCGCGCCGATGACAGCAAAAACTTCACCGCGTCCGAGCGAGAAAGACAAGTCTGAAAGCACATCTTTCCCCTCGCGCGTGTAGCGAAAAGCGGCATTTTTGAGTTCTAAAATCGGTTTTTCTGGGGCGGTGACAGGCGTTTTTACGGGCAAAGAGAGATGCGGCACGGCCGTTTGCAGGACTGCACGCGCCTGTGCTTCGGTTTTCGGTCTGCTTTCGGTTTCGTCTAACACCCCGAAGCGTTGCGGCACGAAAACGGACGGCGCGGCGGACGGGTATGCGCGCAAAAACGCATCAACACAACGGTATTCGTCCAAATGCCCGTTTTCAAGCACCAAAACGCCTGTCAAATACGGTAAAAGCGGCTGAATATTGTGCTCGGTTACAAGAACGGTCACGCCCAAGCTTTGATGCAAACGCACTGTCGCGCGCAACAACCGTTCTGCACCGACGGCATCGAGCATGGCAAAAGGCTCGTCCAAAAGCAGTACGCGCGGCGTGCCGACACAGGCCGCCGCCAAATTCACCAACTGCTTTTCCCCGCCCGACAGCGTTTGTATTTTGCGGGTATACAAATCCGAAATGCCGAAAAAGCCGACCGTTTCAGCGATTTTCAGTTGGATTTCCGCCGACGGCAGTCCCAAATTCTCAGGCAAAAACGCCAATTCATTTTTCACATAATCCGATACCTGCTGTGTGTCGGGATTTTGCGCGGTGTAGGCAATTTCGCGCACGGAGATGTCCTGCGGCAAATCCGACAGCGTTTTTTCTCTGTAAAGGAGTTCGCCTTGTCTATTCCCTTTCGGGGTGAGTTCCGATTTCAAAAGGCGTAACAGCGTGGTTTTGCCGCTTCCCGACGCGCCGTACAGCAAAACAAACGCATTTTCATGCACGGAAAAGGAAATATTGTGCAAAGTCGGCGCTTGCGCGCCTGCATATGTAAAGGTCAAATCCTTTGCAGTAAAAACTTCCATTTGAGCACCTCCCACAATTTAAACATACACGGCACGGCATAGAGAAGCAACAACGGCAAATACCAAATTGCACCGTCTACATATTGCGCACCCGCAAAACGCGGGTAAATTGCCGTTTTAAGCGGCGGCGAAAAGCAAGCAACAATCGCCGAGAGAGCCAACAGAATACAAATCCCGTCTGCGGCGTGCCACCGCACTTTCGGCTTTTGCCGTTTCTGCGCGCACAGCGCGCCGCGCGCTTTCATGGAAAGCGCCGTTTGGAACGCATCGTCAAACACCCACGAAAACAGGGCGGACAAACGCAAAATCAGCCCCGTAAATCGGTGCGCTTTATCTGCATTCACGGTGTTTTCCGTGCGCATTTGGCTATATTTCTCCAAGGTTTTCGGCACGAGAGAAAGCGAGAGCGAAACCACAATTCCCAATCCCCGTGAAAACCGCGCCAAAAACGCAAATACACGGTCACAGTCCAAAAACAGACAGTAAAACGAAAACCAAAGCACCGTGCTCGTAAAGGCGAGCGCAGAACATACGGCATACAAAACCGCTTCGAGCGTAACCGCCGCGTCACCGATATAGAAGAGCACCGTCACGCCGTTGCGGTTAAACAGCAGATTGAATAAAACAAGCATACCGCCCATCGGTGCGCAAAAGCGCAGAAGCGACCGCAGTTCCCGCCCTTTGCCGTACAGTACATACGAAAGCACCGCCGTCACCGCGGACAGCAGCCCCGAAACGGGGTGAATCCGCAATGCGGCGGTCACTGTAACCGCAAGCATACAAACAAGCAAGGTATCTGTGCGCAATTTATAAAAAAAGGTACGGGAAGGCTCCATCACACATCCCCCATTCTACAAGTATAGACGAATTCCACGCAGTCGCCCGCCTGCAAGGTGTAATGTTTGCAGGAGACATTCGGCAACTCGCCATTGACTTTGTAAAGCCAGCCGCTTTGCGCGCCGCAGTCGCGCTCGGCAAGTCCGCCGATGCTTTTCACATAGCCGTCCGAGCCGATAGCATACACAATTTTTTGCGACTTCAAACACCGTTTTAAAACCGTCAGCACGCTTTCGCCCGCTGTAAATTCGACGGCACCGTTGTCGAAATACACGCCGTTTTCGGGCACAACGCCCTGAAAATTCGGATTGTCTAAAATGCCGTACGCAATCGCATTATGACAGGTGACGGACAGAGAAACGGTTTGCGTTTGCGGCACTTCGGGGGAAGGGTTCGTCTGTGTTGCGGCAGGTACGGTTTCGGCAGGCGCCTGCGTGCCGTTTTGTGTTGCGGCAGATGGAGATGGTGCTGCGCCGTTTGCATTTTTGTCGTCTGTCGCTACACCGTTCGGGTTTTCGGGCAAAGCAAGTTCCCCTGCCACCGTGCTTTCAAGCACAGCGGCAAGGGTGGATTCCGCATTTTCCGAAACAGCAGAACTTTCGACCGTTTCGGACACGCTTTGTACGCTGTCTTTTTGGCACGCACAAAGCAAGAGCAGTACGGCGGCAAGCGCCGCACAGAAAATGCGTTTAAGCTTCATCTTTTTTACGCGCAAGCAAGACTGCCGCCGCGCCGACGGTCAGCAAAACCGCGCCGCTTGCAAACGGTATACCGCCTGTTTTCGGGATAGAAACTTCGGTCTGTTCGTCCGATTGCGTCGAAGTCGTTGTTTCGGGCACGGAGATATTGGAACTGTTTTCCGTAGGTCTTTCATCATAGATGAACACGGTTGCTTTTCCGTTTTGGAAGCGTTCGACCGCTTCGAGCGCCTGCATCACCTGATAGGTGGTTAACGGGTCTTCGACATCGGCATAATTCAGCGCGCCGCCGTTGTCACGCACAAATGCGACAATACCGTCTACGAGGGTGTTGCCGTTCACGGTAAAGTCCGCTGTTTCGGGATTTTTACCCCACGCACAAAGTGCCAAAATCACCTGCGCGGTGGACTCGCCACTCGGTGCGCCGTAGGAAAGGACGGCGCCCGTTTCACCCTGCTGTATCTGTAAATAGGCAAATGCACGCTCTGCCGCGGCTGAAACTTCCGCATTCCGGGCATACGGCGCAAGCGCCTGCAATGCCATAGCGGTGCTGTCGGGGTCGGTGTAAATACCGTAGCCGTACAAATCCTCTGAGCAATAGCTCCAACCGCCGTCGGGCTGTTGACACGCTAAAATCATTTGCACAATTTCTTCGCGTATGGCATCGTCAAACGAGAAATCCGCCTTAAAATCCATCGCAATCAGCGGGAATACAAGACTGCTCAAAAAGATTTGTGCGGAATAATCAACGCCTGCAAGTGCTTCAAGCAAATCGTGCCCGCCGATGCTTTTTGCATCGAGCCCGCAGGCGGTCACGCTCAAAATAATGCGCGCCAAATCCGACGGATACAAAGTGTCAAACGAATTTTGCACCGCCGCACTGATATACGCGGGGTATTCTTCCGGAATATCGCGGAAATCGCGCGCCAAGGTAAATACCGTCCAATCTATTAGGCTGTCGGCAAAGGCGGTTTCGCTGTAATCGAACTGTGTGTTTTCGGGATTTTGCAACCACGCGGCGGTTTTGTCTTTTGTCGCTTTCACATCGGCGGCAAATACGGTTTGCACGCACAGCGCAAAAATGAGCAAAAGCGCCGCAAGGGTAGCGGTCAGTTTTTTCAGTTTCATTTTTTTCGTTCCTTTCTTTTTTGTAGTTTAGTACGGGTTGTTGTGCTTTCTGCATTCCTCCTTTAAGGCAAAAAAAGCGAGACTCCCATTTGGGAGCCTCGCCCGATGCACAACAAAAGAAAGGGATAAATCCGTTTTGATTTGCTCTGCATACTTCTCTCCCACCGAAAGAATTTTTGCAAATTATAAAGGCAGGTCTTCTGACTTCGCGCTCAAACCGCAAAAGCCGCCTTCCCGAAAAATCAGTGGCATTTGGCCTTGCGTTACGCGTTACAGCAGCGGGGGCTGTCACGGATTTACACCGTGTTCCCTTTTCACCTCGGCCATACGCAAAACATATCCCGAGACACCTTTACAATATATGATTTTAATAATTGTCGCAGAATTCCGAAACCGAAACGCTTTGGTCATTGAAGAAGTATTTTCCGCCGCCGCGCACGATTTCTTTTTCTATTATAGCATCTTCTTTCATGTTTGCAAGCACGGAATATGATGTTTTCAGTTCTGCAAACACGCTTTCGGCAGACACTGCGTCCACGCCGCAAAGCGCGGCAAGTGCCGCAAGCGCTGTCGGGAGTTCTGACGAAATCGCCGCGCGCTGTACCGCTGTCGTTTCGCCTTTCAAGTAGGTACCGCTGTTCGCGGTGAAGGGCGCCGTGAAAATCTGCACATCCGCAAAATCCGCGTATGCATTAGAAAGTAGAACGGTATACTCTGCCGTCACAGCAGTATGCTTTTTACAATCGAGTAGAATTGCAAGTTTTTCGCCTTTATATTCGGAAACGGGCGGAATCCCGAGCAGTTTCGCGCCGTCCTTTGCGGCGGAGAATTCCGTCATATCGACATATACCGCAGGGAAATGCTGTTTGGCAAAATACAGTTCTTCCATCGTTGCCGTCGAGCCGAGCACCACGGCTACGCTGTCACCGTATTGCTTGACTGTACCGGCAATTTCCGCAAGCTTTTCGGGGATCACGGGCGGCAGTTGGTTGTTCGCCGAGAAAATGCCGAACCGCCCGCCTTTGCAAAGCAAGCCTTTGTCGCCCGCAGGAAGTGAACGCATCACGGTTTTGCCCACAAAGCGCAAATCGGTTTTGCACAGTGCCGAACAGAAGTTGCAAACGGACGAAACGCTGTTTTCCTTGACGGGCACGCGTTTGATAACCGGCTCTTTTTCACGCAATGCACCTGTCGGGCAAACGGTGACGCACTGCCCGCAGAACATACAGTTGCTTTCTTCGAGCGGCAAGCCGAATTCGGGGCTGACAATTGTATTGAACCCTCTGCCGATAAGCCCTAAATTGGTTTTGCCCATGGCTTCTTCGCAAACACGCACGCAAAGACCGCACAAAATGCACTTGTCGGTATTGCGGGAAATGAGCGAATTGACATTTTCCTCGTTGCGCTGATGCTTTTCGCCCGCAAAGCGCGCGGGGTTGACATCATATTGGTTGGCGTAGGAAATCAATTTACATTCGTAATAATCGTGGCAACCGCATTCAAGGCACCGCATTGCCTCTTTCTTCGCCGTGTCTTCGGAAAAGCCGAGCGAAACCTCTTTGAAATTGGTTTTGCGGTCCTCAGCGGACAGCTGCGGCATTTTGGCGCGCGACGCTTTCGGAAATTTTTGGAAAAATTCGGGCGCAGGATTGCGCTCTACAAAATACGGTTTTTTATAGCGTGCCGCTTCGCCGTTTAAATAGCGGTCTACAATCACCGATGCCTTTTGCGCCTCGCCGATTGCGGCAATCGCAATCGATGCGCCGCGGTTGGTCATATCACCCACGGCAAATACGCCAATCAAGGAAGTACGGAAGGTTTCTTCATCGGCGGCAACGGTGTTGCGCTTGGTCGCCTCGATACTTTCAAAGCCTTCCAAATTCGGGTATTGCCCGATTGCCATAATCACGGTATCTAAGGGCAGTTCCTCGGTTGCGCCCTCAATCGGTTCAGGGCGGCGTCTGCCGCTTTGGTCAGGCGCGCCGAGTTGCATTTTTTGGAGCACTGCAACCACTTTGCCGTTTTCCTCGCGGAACGCAATCGGAGAGGTCAGATATTTAAACTGTACGCCCTCTTCTTCCGCTTCTGAAATTTCGACATCTTCGGCGGGCATTTCGTCACGCGTGCGGCGATAGATGACATACACATTTTCCGCCCCCAAACGCACTGCCGTGCGGCAGGCGTCCATTGCCGTGTTGCCGCCGCCGACGATTGCCACGGTTTTGCCGATGTCGGCAGGCGTACCTAAGGCCACGGTACGCAAAAAGTCGATACCGCCGAGCACTTTTTCGCTTTCCTCGCCCGGCACGCGCATTTTACTGCTGTTCCAAGCGCCCGCCGCCAAAATCACGGCGTCAAAGTCTTTTTGTAAGTCGGCAAGAGAAATATCTTTCCCGATTTTTACATTATTTTTGAAAGTAACGCCCAACGCCGCAATTTGCGCAATTTCGCGGTCTAACAGCGCTTTCGGCAAGCGGTATTCGGGAATGCCGTAGCGAAGCATACCGCCCATTTTGGGCATGGCGTCAAACACCGTGACACTGTGCCCTTGGCGGCGCAGGAAGTACGCCGCGGTAAGCCCCGCAGGGCCGCCGCCCACGACGGCAACGGTTTTGCCGCTGTCGGGCTCGACAGGCGGGACATACGGTGTCGCGCTCGCCATATCCATATCGGACGCAAAGGATTTCAAAAATGCAATCGACACAGGCTCGTCAACAAAGCGACGGCGGCACTCCTTTTCACAGGGGTGCGGGCACACTCTGCCGATAGAGGACGGCAACGGGATTTTCTCTTTAATCAGGCGCGTTGCCTCGTTGTATTCGCCGTTGGCAATTAAGCCGACATAGCCTTGGCAGTCGGTATTCGCAGGGCAAGCCTTGGTGCAAGGCGCTTTACAGTCGCCGTCGTGGTCGGACAAAAGCAGTTCGAGCGCGACTTTCCGCGCACGCACCACGCGGTCGGTGTTCGTGTGCACCACCATACCGTCCGTCGCTTTTGTAGAGCAGGCGCGCAACAGCTTGGGTGTACCCTCGACTTCGACCACGCAAAGCCCGCACGCACCGTACAGCTCCACTCTGCCGTCATAGCAAAGGTTCGGAATTTTTAAATTGTTCTGTGTTGCCGCCGTGAGAAGCGTTGTCCCCTCCTCAACGGTCAGTTTATGATTATCAATGGTAATGGTAATATTGCGCATCAGTGTACCTCCACAGCACCGAAGCGGCAGTTTTCAGCGCATTTGCCGCATTTGATGCAGATACTCGTGTCAATCGTGTGCGTCGATTTGACCGCACCCGTAATGGCGCCCACGGGGCAGTTTTTAGCGCACTTCGTGCACCCAATACATTTGTCGGGGTTGATTTCGTAGGTGACAAGCGCCGTACATTCACCCGCGGGGCATTTCTTTTCTCCAATGTGCGCCTCAAACTCGTCACGGAAATATTTTATTGTGGTCAGCACGGGGTTGGGCGCAGTCTGCCCCAAGCCGCACAGCGCACCGTCTTTAATCGAATAGCACAGTTCTTCTAAAAGTTCAATGTCGCCCGCTTGCCCGTTGCCCTCTGTGATACGGGTTAAGACTTCGAGCATACGCTTTGTGCCAAGGCGGCAATGCACGCATTTACCGCAAGACTCTTTCGCGGTGAAATCCAAAAAGAATTTCGCCATACCCACCATACAGGTGTCCTCGTCCATAACGACCATACCGCCCGAGCCCATAATCGCGCCTGTTGCGCCGAGGGCTTTGTAGTCAATGACGGTGTCGAGCAAATCCGCGGGAATACACCCGCCCGACGGGCCGCCCATTTGCACGGCTTTGAACTGTTTGCCGCCGCGAATGCCGCCGCCGATGTCAAAAATGACATCACGCAGCGTTTTGCCCATCGGAATTTCAACCAGGCCACCGCGGCGGATTTTCCCCGTGAGCGCAAAGACTTTTGTACCTTTACTGCCCTCGGTACCCATGGCAGCAAATTTTTCGCCGCCGTTTAAGAGAATCCACGCGACATTGGCGAAGGTTTCGACATTATTGATATTCGAGGGTTTGTGCCAATAGCCCGCTTGGGCTGGGAAGGGCGGCTTTAAGCGCGGCATACCGCGACTGCCCTCCAAGGACTCAATCAGCGCGGTTTCTTCACCGCAAACGAACGCGCCTGCGCCTGCTTTAATGCGCATTTTGCAGGAGAAATCGCTCCCGAAAATGTGCTCGCCGAGATAGCCCTTTTCTTCGGCTTGTTTTATCGCCTTTTCCAAGCGTTTAATCGCCAGCGGATACTCCGCACGAACATAGACAATCGCCTCTTTTGCGCCGATGGCATACGCACCGATAAGCATACCCTCAATCAACGAATGGGGGTCGCCCTCTATGACGGCTCTGTCCATAAATGCGCCGGGGTCGCCCTCGTCGGCGTTGCAGATTAAATATTTTTCGTCGCCCGCCGAGCTCCTTGCGGCGTTCCACTTAAACCAAGTCGGGAAGCCCGCGCCGCCGCGCCCTGCAAGGCCTGAAACCTTGATTTCCTCAATCACCTGTTCGGGTGTCATTGCAAAAAGAACCTTGCGAATGGCTTTGTAGCCGTCCGTGGCTTCGTAATCGGCGAGTTCTTCGGGGTTAATGACACCGCAGTGGCGAAGCGCAATGCGGGTTTGCTTTTCTAAAAACTGTGCGTCTTCTTCGGCAATCACCAAATCCGAAACGCTTTGTAAATCGCCCGATTTTACGGCGTTTGCAATGCGTTCACCATCTTCTGCCGTCACTTTTACAAGACGGGTTAAGTTGTTTTGCGCGTCATAAATATCCACAATCGGCTCTAAAAAGCACATCCCGTTACAACCCGTCACGGTTAAGGAAAACGCCTTGTCGCCGTTCTGCATTTCGAGTGCGTCATACACTTTTTGCGCGCCTGCGGCAATACCACAGCTGCCCGCACCGACAACTACTTTCATCATTGCGCGTCCTCCTTTGCTTTTTCTCTGAGTTCTGCCAAAATCGCACGGGTTTTCTCGGGCGTTAAACTGCCGTAGGTTTCCTCGTTAATCATCATCACAGGCGACAGACTGCAACAGCCCAAGCACGCGACATTTTTTAAAGTAAACAGACCGTCTTCGGTGGTTTCGCCGTCGTGAATGCCCAACGCTTCCGTAATGGTTTTTTCAATCAAATCCGAGCCGTTGACATGGCACGCCGTACCCTTGCAAAGCATAATCAAATACTTGCCGACAGGCTGTAAGCGAAATTGGGTATAGAAAGTCGCCACGCCCATAATTTTGGCGGGCTTTACGCCTGTGCGTTCGGAAATGCGGCGAATGACATCCTGCGGGAGATAGCCGTAGATTTCCTGTGCGTGCTGTAATATGGTAATGAGACTCCCCTTTGTATCTGCATATTGTGCGAGTACGGGCTCTAAAAGCGACAAATCACTTTTTGCCTGACTGCATAAACACTCCATTTTGTTTCCTCCTGACTAAACTGCGGAATTATGCGTATATTATGATAATATAAAAAACAAAGAATTGCAATTTGAATTTGTTGTCAAAAATGCAGAAATTTGTCGATTTTCTCGACAAATTTCAATGGGTGTTGTATAATACTACGCGAAAACACGGGAGATGAAAACCATGGAACGCTT
Organism: Candidatus Fimenecus sp.; assembly: GCA_051881395.1. Classification (GTDB taxonomy): domain Bacteria; phylum Bacillota; class Clostridia; order Oscillospirales; family Acutalibacteraceae; genus Fimenecus. The sequence goes on along the minus strand of JBJEPU010000225.1, from coordinate 8,125 downwards.
TTTTACGGAATTACACGCGCATACAAGCGACACCAGCCGTTGCGGCGGCGTGTGCGCAAAGAATTTGGTTGCGCTTTATAAGGCGGCGGGCGCGAGCACCGTGGTGATGACCGACCATTTAAGCCCGAGTACCTTTGAGGCGTATCCGCAAGGCAGTCTTTCTTGGAAAGAAAAAATTGATATTTTTTTACAGGGCTATCGCAAGGCAAAAGCCGCAGCGGGCGACGAACTGACCGTACTGCTCGGTATGGAACTGCGGTTTGACCGCAAGGGCGACAACAACGATTACTTGGTCTACGGTCTCACGGAAGAATTTTTGTATCAAAATCCCGACCTGTTAAAGATGCGCCTTTCCTCGTTTTCAAAATTGGCGCACAAAAACGGACTTTTGATTTTTCAAGCGCACCCGTTTCGGGACGGTATGCACATTGTCAATCCCGCGTATTTGGACGGCGTGGAAATCTACAATGCCTGTGTGCGCCACAATTCCCGCAACGCGATTGCCGAGAGATGGGCAAATTTGCACCATTTGCGCGGCAGTGCAGGTTCGGACTTCCACCAAACGGAAGATGTTGCGCGCGGCGGAATTTTGACTGACCGAAAAATCGAGACCAACGCAGATTTGCTGGAAGTCTTAAAAAGCGGAAACTTTTCCGTATGCAAAAACTAAACGCTATATAAAAAAACGCCAAAAGCAGTGTTTCAAACACGAAACACTGCTTTATTTTTATTTGTATAATTTGTATAAATTTACCAGCGGATATTTTCTATATTTAACAAAATAAGAATTGCTTTTGGCAAAAAAGCGTGCTATAATACTGCGCAAAATCAGTATAAAAATACGGATAAACCACATACTGTGTTAAAATCGGTCACCAAAGGAGATGGAAGTATGACCAAAAACATACCGTTTCGCAAGCGCATTTTCTGCGCCGTCCTCTGCATTTTACTTGTCCTTACCTGCGTGTGCATTTTTCCTGCCTCGGCAGAAGCAGAGGTCTGGGACGGCAGTACCGCCGCGGCATATGCAGGCGGTACAGGTACAGCAGATGACCCCTACAAAATCGAAAACGGCGCACAGCTCAAAAAGTTTTCAGACGAAGTCAACGGCGGGAGCACGGATATTTGCGCCGTGCTGACAAAGGATATTGTGCTCAATGAAGGTACGCTGACCGCAGATACGCAAAACGCCAATATATGGATGCCTATCGGTGATTTTTCCAAAAAATACAGCGGCACTTTTGACGGACAGGGGCATACCGTTCGCGGCCTTTTCAAACCGGAAATGGATTATGAAGTGCTGTATGTCGGTTTGTTTGGCTACATCGACGCAGAGGGTGTTGTCAAAAATGTCGGCATTATTGACAGTTATTTAATCGGAATGGCCGCCGGAAACATTGCCGCGTACAATTTAGGTACAATTACAAATTGTTTTGTAAACGCAAGTACCATCACTTCCAACTGGGGAAATTGCGGCGGTATCGCCGGCGGTAACGATAACAACGGCACGATAAAAAACTGCTACTCTACCGCAACGGTTTGGGTAGATACAGAAGTAGGATATGACGCATCCATTTACGGCGGTATCATCGGTCACAACGGAAACACAGCCGAAGGCGCTATTGAAAACTGCTATTATGACGCGACAAAATGCGAAGGCACCTTTGTGGCAGGCACGGCACTTGACAGCAGTGCATTCGCAAGCGGTGCAGTCGCCTATTTGTTACAGCAAGCCCAAACGGATACCACAGAACAGGTCTGGGGGCAAAAATCTACCGTTGCAGGTGCTTCCCCGATTTTAACGGCGGAGGAACTCTATAAAGTTCGTCCTGTTCTCAATGCCGCGGGTGAAACGGTCAGTTACACCGTGCACTGCTTCGGTGATGTGAACAATGACGGTGTTGTCACAGCGGACGATTACCCGCTGTTGGTTGAAAATATGTGGACAAAGCCGAGCGATAAAACCGCTGTACTTTCGGGCGATATGAACCGTGACGGCGTAATTGATGCCTTTGACGCGGCGAATTTGAATTTACTGCTTACGGGTTCATACGCGTTGCAAATTGACGAAAACGGCGCATTACAGGCATAAAAACAACCACAAACACAGCAAAACAGCGTTTCGGAAAACCCGAAACGCTGTTTTTTTCTGCCTATGATAACAAATTAAGCATTTTGAAAAACGCATCTTATATTGGAAATTCGAACAAAAACATGCAGTTGGTACTCATAAAAAGAGCCAATCAAGAGGGTGCGGCGTATGTGGAGGAAATTTCATATAACCGTGCAAATGGCGGGAAATCAGAATACGAAGTTTTGTTGCAAAATGGTGCAGAATATCGTATAATAGAAGCACAAAAGTTTAAAGGGAAATATATTATCGTAGCGGAGGTGTTGTAAAATGACTGATGAAGAACGAATTAAAGAATATGAGAGACTATGTGATGAAGCGCATAGTAATTTAGAAGCGCCAATGCTTGGTGAGGTTCTAACTCCGCTTTGTATAAGTTGTACGCATATCGATATGAAATATGGAACATGGGACGAGCCTGTATGTGAAATTTTTGGAGAAAATCCGGTTTATTTAGATTGTCATCATTACGATTGCCCAAAATACAAACAAATTGAGGGCGTAGAGGATTGCTATTTGCCTAAGCACATGCGAAAGGGAAAGCAGTAAGCAAAAATTCAATAATTATAGCGTCTTTGGTTTACCAAGGGCGCTATTTTTATACCCATTTTTAAGAAAGGAGAAGCCAAAATGGACAAGGAAGTAAAAAAGGCCGAACAGGGCAAGTGCACAGAAACGGAATCCGCCGTTGAAAATGCGGAAAAGCCGACGGCGGAGACAACCACTGAAAAAGGCGAAGAAACGCCTGCACAACCTACTGAACCGGCGACCGAACAGGAAACGGACGAAGCGGAAAACGGTGAGCAGGCAAAAGCAGACGGCGTGCAAAGCAAAACAGCGTTTCGGAAAACCCGAAACGCTGTTTTTTTCTGCCTTTTATGACGGATTACAGTTTTTTATCCTTTTGCAGTGCCGCGTCCACCGCACGGGTGACGGCGGCGTCCAATCCGTCTGCCTGCAACGAGGCGACGCCCTCAATCGTCGTACCGCCCGGCGAGCAAACACGGTCCACAAGTTCCCACGGGTGCGCGCCGCTTTCCAAAATCTGTTTGGCGCTCCCCAGCACGGTTTGCGCCGCGATTTTCAACGCGTCCGCTTTCGCCATACCGTTTTTCACGCCCGCGCGCGCGAGTGCGTCAATAAACATATAGCTGTACGCGGGTGCACAGCCCGCGAGTACCCCAAACAGCGGGAAACTCGTTTCAGGCAGACACATCACCTCACCGAACGAGGCGCACAGCTTTTGCGCCAAGTCCTTTTGGCGCTCCGACACCGTTTCGTTAAAGCAATAGGCGCTCATTGCCGCACCGACCGTTGCATTGATATTCGGCATGACGCGGACAATCGCCGCGTCATAGTTTAACAGTCCTTGTATAAACGCAATTGTTTTGCCCGCCGCAATGGAGATAAGCAACGGGTTTTTTCTTTGCAAATCGTCAGAAATTGCGGGCAGTAAGCGCTCAAACACATTGGGCTTGACCGCCAACACCACCGCATCGGACTGCGCAATCAAGTCTTTTTCGTCTTTTGCCGCCGAAATGCCGAGTTCCTCGTGCAAAGCATCGGTTTTGGCTTTGTCCAAATCAAACGCGCACAAATCGTCTGCCGCAAATGCGCCCGAACGCACCGCGCCGCGCAAAATGGCGGACGCCATATTGCCCGCGCCGATAAAGCCGATTTTCATAGTATCACACCTTTAAAAACAACTGCGCGCGCCGAGAGCGGCACGCGCAAGCCGAAATTCTTTATTCCACATCCGAAGTGCAGTGCGGGCATTTGGTTGCCGCAATGTCGATTTCGGATTTGCAATACGGGCAGACTTTTGTGGTCGGCGCCGCAGGTTCTTCCGCTTTTTCCTTTTTGAATTTCTCCGTTACGCTGTTAATCCCTTTGATTATCAGGAAAATCACGAACGCCATAATCAAAAAGTCGAGCGCCGTGCTCAAAAATGTACCGTAATTGAGCGTGGCTACGCCCGCCTCTTTCGCGGCGGCGGCAGTGGCGAATTCGCCCTCGCCCAGCACCAAAAACCAATTGGAAAAATCAATGCCGCCCGTTAACAAACTGATTAACGGCATAACAATATCATTCACGAGCGAATTGACGATTTTTTGGAACGCGCCGCCGATAATTACACCGACAGCGAGGTCAATCACATTGCCGCGCATAATAAAAGTTTTGAATTCCGAAATAAAGCCTTTTCCTTTTGCCATTTTTCATTCCCCACTTTTTTAAGTTTTGTTCAGTATAACATACTTTCAGAAAAAATCAAACCCCTGTTAAATCAAATTGCGGAATAAATTCTGCCGTTGCCGCCGATTTTTCCTGCATAAAGCCGTTTTGAAAGCCGAAATCCCAAAATGCATCCACCACTTTCCCGTATTCGGCACTCGTCAGGCGGCGGTTCAACTCTTTAAACGGATAGGTTCTGCCGCAAGGCGTATATTGCGACATCAGGCTTATGTAGGTGTCGTGCGGCAGGTGCTGTGACAGCCATTTGAGAATTTCCACCGATTCTTTTGCGTGCCCCGGCAACACCAAATGCCGTACGATAAGCCCCGATTGCATTATACCGTTTTCGTCGAAGCGGTCTTTCACCTGCCGCCGCATTTCAACGATGGCTTGTTTGGCAATTTCGGGGTAATTTTCCGCTGCGGAAAACCGTTTTGCCGTTGCGGGGTCGATATATTTAAAATCGGGCAAATAAATATCGACAAGTCCGTCAAGCAGTTGTAAAGATTCGACCGAATCATATCCACCCGAGTTATAGACCACGGGAATTTTCGGCTTATAATCCCCCAAAGTCTCCGCCAAAAAGGGTACAAAATGCGTGGGATTGACCAAATTGATATTGTGCGCGCCCTGTTGTTCGAGCGACTGCATCATTTCAATCAGGCGGGCTTTGCTGACGGGCTTTCCGAAATTTTCGCGGCTGATTTCACGGTTTTGACAGAACACGCACCGCAAAGAACACCCCGAAAAGAAAATCGCGCCCGAGCCGTTTTTGCCGCTTATAGGCGGCTCTTCCCAAAGGTGCAACGCGGCGCGCGCCACCACCGCGTTATACGGCATTTTGCAAAAGCCTTTGGACGGTGTGTTTTCCGCGCGCTCGGCGTGGCAGTGCCGCGGACAGGCGGTACACAGCATACTCACACCCCCAACAACGGCTGGTCAAAGGCGAACAGCGCTTCGTTGATTTCGTAAATATTGTAGTTTTTTTGCAAAATGAAAAACTCGATAATCACATCAAATTTGTTGCTGTGCGAAAGCGCAAATCCCGCTTTGCGCAGAAACGCTTCGGTTTCCTGCAAATCCAATTCCAGCGCCACGGCAAAGGCGATTGCCGTTTGCTTTTTCGGCTTGTAAAGCCGGTCACTGCGGATTTTGGAAAACAGTTTGCGGTCGATATTCGCCTTTTTGTAGGTTTCCACATCAGTAAGCCCTTTTTCGTCAATCAACCGCAAAAGACTTTCCGAAAACGATTCGTCTAATGCGGACAGCGCGTCGTTTAAATTCTGCGGTGGTGCGCAGGGCGCGGGTTTGTTTTTGAAACTGTACGCGGTTTTGCAGGCGTCCGATTCCAAAAGCATTGCGGAAAAATCTTCCGCTTCCCCCACTAAAAGCGCGGTGGTTTCATCAAAGGAATTGCACAAATGCTGACGGCGCAAATACGGATAATCCGCAAGATAATGGTCGTCAATATATTCCTGAATGGAAAAGAAAAGTTGATTGCTCAACTGCACGGCGGCTTTGTCAAACACAACCAAATAGACTTCCATTTCGTTGTGCAACAAAAAATCGCCGATTGCCGAAATCGCCACACGCAGTGCCGTCTCTTTCGGACAGCCGTATGCCCCAGCCGACAACAGCGGGAACGAAATGCTTGTAAGGGCGTGCGCTTTGGCAAGCGAAAGGGCGCGGTTGTATGCGGAATACAAAAGCTGTTCTTCATCTTCTTTGCCGTCGCGCCAAATGGGTCCCACGGCGTGAATGACATATTTCGCGGGCAAGCCGTAACTTTCCGTCAGTACCGCGTCGCCCGTTTTGCACCCGCCGATTTCGGCACATGCCTTTTGCAACGCAAGCGCGTCCGTCGCGGCAAAAATCGCGCCGCACACCCCACTGCCGCGCAGTAGCCGCGTATTGGCGGCATTGACCACAGCATCGGTCTGCATTTTGGTAATATCATTCCGCACAATTTGAAACGGCAAAGCACTCTCTCCTTTACGCTCGAAAAAATCCGACAAACGGGTACTGCGTATATCGTACCACATCTGTCGGATTTTGAAAAGTTTTTTATAGACTTACAATGTAAAATCGACTGTTTTTTGCTCGCCGGCGGCAAACTGTAAAACTTGCTCCTCGCCTGTCACACCGCAACGGACGGTAATTTCCTGCGCAATGTCGGAAGTCATGGTAACCGACGCCGTTTTCGCTTTCAAATCCCACGAAAGGCTGTCCACCTCGGCACGGGTGCGCGCGCGCAAGCCCGTAATTTCGCCGCTGTCAAAGCCGTCAAGCAAGACGGCGGGCAAAATTTCAATCGTGCCCGTTTCGGAATACAAAAGGCTTTCGTTTACAATACCGAGATAGCCGATTTCAAAATCGGTACAGTAACAGCTGTGGCGGTCATAATCGTGATTGGTCATCAACGAATCATAATGAATTTTGTGGTTCATCAGCGTTTTGACGGCACGCGTCAGGCTCTTGCTGTCTTTTAAGCGCGCGGCAATCAGAGAACGATGCACCAGTGCGTGGCTCGCCTCATTTTCGCTTTCGCGGTTTTCAATCGCCTGTATGCACGCGGCGCGTAAAGTCTCGTCGTTTTGTGTTTCTGTCAGCGGCCAAACGCAATAAAGATGGCTTAAATGGCGGTGTTCGTTGTTTTCCGTAAACGAATTGCATGCCCATTCTTTCAAAGCGCCCGTTTCATCATACAAATACGGCGGCAAATCGCTTAAAATCTGCTCCCATTTTTCGGTATCGGTTTCGGGGGCAAATGCTTTGCTGATTGCAAGCAGCATTTCTAAATTACTGCGGCACGCGGCAATGTCAATCGCAGCATTGGCGACGGAGGGGCTTGGATAATTCGACGGATTGTTTTCGGGCGAATAACTCGGTAAAATGCAATAGGTTTCGCCGTCGGCAAGTGCGGTTTTGCCCGCTTCGTAATGGATATTCCCGTTCGTATCGGTGTAGTATTCGGGTGTGAGCAGTTGCGCCCAATAATTTGCGGATTTGGTTAAAAGCGGCAATAAAATATCCTTGCCGAGCGTCAAATATCCGCGCGCGCGGATTTCTTCGACCTGTTTGTCCGTCAAATCCGTTTCCGTAACGGACAGCACCGAGCGAAGCGCATCTAACGAGAACTCGTCGCTTAACGGGATTTCCATATCGCCGTAAGTTAAATAGGTTTCGTAAAGCGGCAACAGCATCCACGAAGCGCCCGCGTTCCAATAACGGAACGGGTACGGGTAGCAGGTTTCGGTAATGACGGCTTTGTCGCCGTCGGAATTGACAGGCGCTTGCAAAGCGTCCGTAAACCCGTGGGTATTCTGCGCGTTTTCTTCCCAGTCGGGCATTTGCCGAAGCAGGAAGTATGTATAGCCTATCGGCGCGCAGGCGATATTGCTTGTGTTGAGCGCGGCAGTTTGCAAATTCACATTGGCGTCCATTGTGTATTTACTGCCCCAGCCCGCTTTCCATTCGCCCGTCCACATGCCGTACAGCCTGCCGGTGGAATATCCCGAACAGCAAAGCGACGCATAGCGCCCCGCGTAGTAAGCGCGTTGCAACAAATCGCTGTGCAAAGCATTTTTGCCGCGCTGACTTTGTAAAAGTTGCTCGTTGGATTTTGTGCTTTCGCCGCCTTTAAGCGTCAGCGTAACGGCGTTATACTGCGGGGTATGGATTGCCGTATGGGCTTTCAGCGCCGCGTCGTAGTCAAATTTGCCGTTTGCGGTATAACTTTCAGCAACCGTTTTTGCCTGTTGG
>JBJEPU010000224.1:0-4288 GCA_051881395.1 Candidatus Fimenecus sp. | reverse complement strand
CACTACGCGCACAAAATACAATTTGCAGGGTAGGGCGGGGTCTTGACCCCGCCGTTAATTTACATCGCGCCTTGCGGCGGGGGCAAAATTCTCCGAATTCAGGCACCCTTTTGTCTGCTTCGCAGACATTTCCCCTAACAGGGGAATCACCCCGCCCTACCGTATAAATTGCCCCCACAAACCCCAATTTGCTATGCTAAATAAAGATGTGAATCGAAATGAAACAATCGAAAAAATGAGATTCTTCGCCTAACGGCTCAGTATGACAAAAGAGGGATGCTGTGCCCGTTGCGCGAGAACGGAATGTATGCACACAGAAAGCGGTCATTGCATTCTGCGGAATCAACGCAATTTTCATCTGTCGACATTGTGCCCGCCGACGCGATGGAAACTGCCGAAAAATCGAACGGAAAATCATATGGAATGCCATTTTTCATATTGACAAACCTCGGCACATTTGATAAAATAGCAAGGCTAACAAAATCTTTTGGATTGCGTCCGGCACACAGCTCACGGTCACCTACGCCTGCGCGAACAAAATTTTATATGGAGACGTATCGAAGTGGTCATAACGGGGCGCACTCGAAATGCGTTAGCCCTAACGGGCTCGAGAGTTCGAATCTCTCCGTCTCCGCCAAAACAGCAACCGTACTCTTTTTGGAATTGCGGTTGCTTTTGTTTTATGGTAAAATAAAAATGAATAGTATACTTCCTGCCGTGTCGAAATTGTGTTGCAGTTTAAAAATTAGAATGAGAAGAAAGGGCGGTACACCGTGAAAAAGCAATATTATATGATAAATCATATTCCCGCCGTGATTTTCGGTGCGCCGTCGGACCAGGTATATTTGTTTGTGCACGGCAAATGCGGCAGTAAAGAAGATGCAGAAAGCTTTGCCGAAATTGCCTGCGGCAAAGGGGTTCAGGTGTTGAGTATGGACCTGCCCGAGCACGGCGAACGCAAGGACAGCGCTGAAAAGCTTGTGCCGTGGAAGGTTGTGCCCGAACTGCAAGGGGTTTTGTCTTATGCGAAAAAACATTGGCAAAGCGTTTCGTTGTACTCCGTCAGCATTGGCGCCTATTTTTCTTTGCTCTCTTTTCAAGAGGAGCACTTTGCAAACTGCCTATTCCTCTCCCCTGTTGTGGATATGGTCGCATTGATTGAAAAAATGATGGGGTGGGCGGCGGTCAGCGCAGAACAGTTGCAGGCAGAAAAGGAAATTCCCACAAACTTTGGCGAAACACTTTCTTGGGAATATTACACCTACGCAAAACTGCATATGATAAACACTTGGAACAGCCCGACCGCGATACTGTATGCGGGGCGAGATAATCTGACCGACCGCGGGACAGTAACGAATTTTGCCGATATTTTCGGCTGTTCCCTGCAAATCCACGAGGACGGCGAGCATTGGTTTCATACGGACGAACAACTTGCCGTACTGCGAAATTGGACAATGGAGCAATTGATGCAAAACAAACAAAACGGACTGCAAATTTTCTGTGCGACACGGGCGGATATTCCCGAATGGCTCACCATGGTCAACATAGTTGCAGCAGATTTTCCGGGATTGGATATAGAGGATTACACAAAAACATTGCAAGAAAGCATAGACTGCCGAACTGCACTTTGTGCAAGATTAGACGGTGTAATAGCGGGGATTTTACTGTTTTCGTCGAACAGCCGCACGCTTTTGTGTATGGCAGTACACCCGCAATACCGCCGCCGCGGTGTGGCATCTGCGCTGATTGCAGAAATGCTTCGGCAAATGCCAAACGGCGATATTTGTGTTACAACCTTTCGGGACAATGACCCAAAAGGCATGGCACCGCGTGCAATTTATCAAAAATTCGGATTTGTTCCGGAAGCGCTTTTCACAGAGTTTGATTATCCGGTTCAACGGTTTGTTCTGCACCGCAATGCCGAACAACCGAGCAACGATAATACAGGCGTATAACCGTTTTTTCAAGCAAAATACAATCGGCTGATGAGACACGAATGTTTCATCAGCCGATTTTTATTTTGTGCAATACATTTCAATCGCTTTGCTTGCGAATTCTGCCGTGCCAACACCGCCGCGCGCGTCGATATTCGCTTTGAAACGCGCATCGCCCACATACATCTGCCCGAGACTTTCGAGGATTGGCTTGGTGCAGTTGTAGTAGTTTTTCGTAATGCATTGCCGCAAATCTTCGACCACGGCCTGTGCCGCATCGGATTCGGGGGCAAGGTGTTTTACTTTACCGAACTTTGCAAAAATCTGCATCAGCTTTTCTGCCACCGCGGCTTGCTCGTTCTCGCTCTGCCCCGCCGTTTCCTGCGCAAATTCTTTGTAAGCGGCGGTTTTGCCCCATCGCGCTTTTACCTCGGCTTTATACTGCTCGATTTCGGTTTTATCAAATGCGGAAAAATCCATATTGTTCACTCCTGTTTCTATGATTTCACGGGCAAAGGAGATGAGAGCATCCAACTGTCGGCGTTGCAGTTCCAAAAGGCCTATTTGTTGCTGTAACGCCTGTTCTCGGTTAAGGTGCGGGGAGTCGAACACAATATGCCGAAAATTTGATATTACGGTGCATTTTCACTTTTTCACCGTTGTCGGGCGTCAGCCCGACTGCCGTCTCAAAAGCAAAAATCCATCCGTACTCTCTGCATTTTCGGTGCAGAGCAGTTTAAAACGAGTAGATTTTTGTTTGAACAAGGCACAAAATCGCCGCCATACTGCCGTATGGCAAGATTTTTAACGCAGGTCAGGCAAAAATATGCCGTTTTAAACCATATCGGGTTCAACTCCCCTCACCTTAAAGTCCGGACTGTCGAGAATGGATTTAATCTCTTTTAAAGGAAAGTGCAGTTCACGAAACAGCAAAATCGTTTGCAACCGTGCAAGCGCTGTATCGTCATACAGCCGATAACCCGCATCGGTGACTTGTGTGGGTTTTAAAAGCCCGATTGCATCGTAATGGTGCAGTGCGCGCACGCTGACACCTGTTAATTTGCTGACTTCATTTACGGTTTTCATACGCTTTCCCTCCCGTGCAAGTACAGTATAAACTATAACGCAACGTCAGAGTCAAGAGATTTTTGAAAATTTTTTATAAATCGGCAATCTTTTGTCGGCGCCGCGGCAAAACAGAACTGCCGTTCGCCTTGCAAACGGAAACCAAAACGCACGAGGGCTCATATACTGTAATAGTTTGCATATTGCAATTTAAACGGAGGAAACCCATGTATACAAACGAATATATTGTAAAGTCCTTGGAACTGCATTTGTTCTTCGGGCGAATTATGAAAGAACACGCGCTGTTTTTAAAAGCCGGTTTCACACCGGTGGACACAGCCTTTTCCAACAAAGCGGAATTCTACAAAAACGAATTTGAAAAAGTGTTGCGCCGTGCGGTCAATTTGGGCGACGGCGTTGTCGGGCAGAATGTGCTGTGCTCGGGCGAGACAGTCACACAATTTACATTGCCCGCAGAACGGCAAACCGAAGCGTTTACGGGCATTGCCATTGACAAGGAAATTACGTCAAGAGAACTACAACTGTGCAAAAACGAGCGCACAAGGGGTGTGCCCACACAAATGCAGGCGCAGGTGCGGCGGCTTAACCGGCGCGCGTTGGAACTGCTGAACGGGCTGATTGCCTTTAAAGAGCAAATTTTAAATCACGTGTTAACCTGTAAAATGTTCACAATGAACTATCCGCTGTTAATTGAGCATATTATCCGCGAAGCAAAGCTGTATCGAAAATATGTGGCAACCCTTGAAAGAACAGGATTTCTGTCTGACCGCGCGGTGCGCGACACAGAGTGCTTTTGGAACCAAATTATGATGGAGCACGCGCAGTTTATCCGCGGACTTTTAGACCCGACAGAGACCGAGTTAATTCACGCGGCGGACGGCTTTGCCGAAGACTATGCCGAATTGTTAAAGACCTGCCACAATGCACACGAAAAAACGATGACCGCAAGTGCATTGGAGGAAACCGTGAAATTCCGCGATTTCAAGGCGGCGGGTGCGAAAGGTATTACACAGTGCGAAATCCGTTCCGTGATTTTACCGTTGTTGGCAGACCATGTTTTGCGCGAGGCAAATCATTATATTCGGCGGTTGACGGTTTGACGGAAAATACAAAACAGAATAAAAATGGAACGGACGAGGAACATTCCCCGCCCGTTTTTGTCATTTTAACCCCCAACCGAACGGTGAGGGCAACAGCGCCTATCGTGAATTTCAATTTGTCATTCTGAACGAAGTGAAGAATCTCCAACAGTGCAAAATAAAATGTAC
>JBJEPU010000223.1:0-4339 GCA_051881395.1 Candidatus Fimenecus sp. | reverse complement strand
AAATATCGCTTTAATACTGCATTTTTGACGGGTTCGGATGATTACCGTTACCCTACGCATAGGGGACACAAACTATGCGAAACGGCAAAGGGAAATTTTCCCTTTGTCGTATTGTACTACTTACAGGAGAAATACATATGCAGCTTTGGCAGGGCAGATTTCAAAAAGCATTAGACCCCAAAACAAACGATTTTAATTCGTCTATTAAATTCGACAGCCGTATGTTTCGCGAGGATATTGATGGCAGTCTTGCGCACGCGGCGATGCTTTGTGCACAGGGCATCATTTCCGCTGAGGATTTGGCGGCGATTACAGAGGGCTTGAAAGCCATCAAAGATGAAATCGAAAGCGGCGAATTGGAAATTGACCCCAACGCAGAGGATATTCACACCTTTGTGGAGGGGGAACTGACTAAGCGTATCGGCGCGGCGGGCAAACGCCTACATACCGCCCGCAGTCGAAATGACCAAGTGGCAGTCGATATTCGTTTGTATCTGCGCAAAGAGTGCGATGCACTGTATGCGCAACTGACGGAACTGATTTCTGTGCTTTGCAAAAAAGCGGAGCAGTATGCAAACGCGGTTATGCCGGGTTATACCCATTTACAGCGTGCTCAGCCCATCACTTTCGGGCATCATCTGTTAGCCTATGCCGAAATGCTCCTGCGCGACAAAGCAAGACTTGCCGACGCGCGGGATAGAATGAATGTTTCGCCTTTGGGCGCTTGCGCGTTGGCGGGCACAACCTATAATACCAACCGTGAAATGACTGCAAAGGCGCTTGGATTTACAGGCGCTATGCAAAATTCTCTTGACAGCGTTTCCGACCGTGATTTCTGTATGGAGTTAGCCGCGGCACTTTCCATTTTGATGGTGCACCTTTCCCGCTTCTCCGAGGAAATCGTGCTGTGGTGCTCTTGGGAATTCAAATTTGTGGAATTAGACGATGCCTTTTCCACAGGCTCGTCCATTATGCCGCAGAAAAAGAACCCCGATATCACGGAATTGATACGCGGCAAATCGGGCAGAGTTTTCGGCGATTTAATGACGCTTCTCACGATGATGAAGGGTCTGCCGCTTGCTTACAACAAGGATATGCAAGAGGACAAAGAGGCAATTTTTGATGCGTTTGACACGGTGAAAATGTGCTTAACGGCGTTTATCCCCATGCTTGATACCATGACCGCACTCCCCGAAAATATGCGCAAAGCCGCGGCGGGCGGGTTTATCAACGCCACCGATTGCGCCGATTATCTTGTGTCAAAAGGTCTGCCGTTCCGTGATGCCTATAAGGCGACAGGGGAGTTGGTTGCCCTTTGTATCAAAAAAGGCGTCACATTGGAAACCTTGCCCCTTGCAGAGTATAAAGGCGTTTGCGATTTGTTCGACGACGGCGTGTACGAGGCAATTAACCTTGACAAATGCGTAAATGACCGCACCTCTCTCGGCGGCCCTGCACCTAAAAATGTGTTGGCGCAGGTAGAACGGGTTAGAAGTTTAAATCAGTGAATAGGGTAGGGCGGGCGGCTTGCCCCCGCCGTGGGGTTATCTGTAAATTGACGGCGGGGTCAAGACCCCGCCCTACCCTGAAAACTGTATTTCGTGCGTAGGGAATGGTCGTACCGTTCCGCACCCCCATGCATTGGGGGCAAAAACAAAGGGAGAAATCACAATTTATGACCAAAGTATTTATTGACGGCTCGCAGGGGACAACAGGGTTAAAAATCTTTGACCGCCTGAAAACCCGTACCGATATAGAACTAATTACCTTGCCCGAAGAAAAACGCAAGGATTTAAAATCGCGCAAAGAAGCGCTCAATTCAGCAGATATCGCCTTTCTCTGCCTGCCCGATGCGGCGGCAGTTGAAGCGGTGGGCTTAATTGAAAACGACAACACCATCGTGATTGATACCTCTACCGCCCACCGCACAAACGAGGAATTTGCATACGGTTTTCCCGAGCTTTCAAAAGACCTTTCGGAAAAACTAAAAAATTCCAACCGTATTGCCGTGCCCGGGTGCTATGCAAGCGGCTTTATCGCCCTTGTAAAACCCTTGGTGGACGCAGGGTTTGTTTCCCCCGACCACGCTTTTTCCTGCCACGCCATGTCCGGGTACAGCGGCGCGGGCAAAAAGGGGATTGCCCAGTATGAGGACGCCGAACGCGACCCGCTTTTAGATGCGCCCCGTGCCTATGCCCTTACCCAAGAACATAAGCATTTAAAGGAAATGCAGATTATTTCTGGGCTTTCAACAACGCCGATTTTCTGTCCGTTCATCTGCGATTATTTCAGCGGTATGCTTGTCACCGTGCCGCTTTTCAAAAGTGATTTAAAGAACGGCAAAACGGCAGAGGACATCAAAGCAATTTACAAAGAAAAATACAATACCACGATTGTGCGTTATAAAGACAGTATAGACGAAGCGGGTTTTCTTTCTGCCAACGCCAAAGCAGAAACGGACAGTATGGATATAACCGTCTGCGGCAATGACGAGCGGATTTTGCTCCTTGCCCGTTACGATAACCTGGGCAAAGGCGCCAGCGGCGCAGCCCTCGAATGTATGAACATCAAAATGGGGCTCTCGGCAGAATTTAATTTGAATTTATAATCTCAACCTTTGCTTGTAGGGAACGGTCTTGACCGTTCCGCGGATTGTATGAACATCTGCGGCGGGGGCAAATTCTCCGAATTCAGGCACCCTTTTGTCTGCTGCGCAGACATTTCCCCTAACAGGGGAATCACCCCCGCCCTACCGATATTGAAATAAACAGGAGAAACATATGGCATTTTCAATCAAAATCGACACAAACGGCGGGGTGACCTCGCCAAAAGGCTTCAAAGCCAACGGCATTCACTGCGGCATTCGCAAAAATAAGGATAAAAAAGACTTAATGCTCATTTTGTCCGAAAGCGAATGTGACGCGGCGGCGGTTTACACCAAAAATCTTGTGTACGGCGCGCCGATAACCGTCACCCGCAAAAACCTCGAAAACGGCAAGGCACGGGCGGTTATCTGCAACAGTGGCATTGCCAATACCTGCAATGCCGACGGCGTGGAAAAGGCGCAGGCAATGTGCGACCTTGCGGCAGAATATACGGGTGTTTCCCCAAAAGATGTAATTGTCGGCTCCACGGGCGTAATCGGTCAGCCTATTGATTTGGAGCCCATTCAAAACGGAATGCAAGCACTCGCCGACGGACTGTCTGAAAACGGCTCGGACGCGGCGGCAGAGGCGATTATGACTACCGATACCATCAAAAAGCATATTTCCGTTTCTTTCGATTTGGACGGCAAAACCTGCACCATCGGCGCCATAGCTAAGGGCAGCGGTATGATTCACCCCAATATGGCGACGATGCTTTCCTTTATCACAACGGACGCGAATATCACCGCCGCGTGCTTAAAAAGCGCGCTCCTTTGGTGTGTGGAAAGAACATATAATATGCTTTCGGTGGATGGCGACACTTCCACAAACGATACCGTTGCGATTTTGGCAAACGGTCTTTGCGAAAACAGCCGTATTGATACAGTGGACAGCGAAAATTATCAGAAATTCTGCCGTGCGCTTTTCAAAATCTGTAACTATGTTGTCTGTATGCTTGCCAAAGACGGCGAGGGCGCCACAAAATTGGTGCTTTGTGAGGTAAATAATGCTAAAACCGAGGAAATTGCCAAAACCTGTGCAAAATCCGTTATCCGTTCCCCTCTTGTGAAAACCGCCATGTTCGGTTCGGACGCCAACTGGGGCAGGGTACTGTGTGCCCTCGGTTATGCGGGTGCGGAGATTGATGTTACGAAAATTGATGTATCCTTCGTCTCCCGAAAGGGCGAAATTTTCGTCTGCCGCAACGGCGCGGGCATAGAGTTTTCGGAAGAAAAAGCAAAAGAAATTTTGTTAGAGGACGAAATCACCATCAAGGTGGATTTGAACGACGGCGAATGGTCCGCCACCGCTTACGGGTGCGACCTGACTTATGAATATGTAAAGATAAATGGAGATTACAGAACTTAACCATATATTCCTCCCTCTGACGAGGGAGGTGGCACGCCGTAAGGCGTGACGGAGGGAGAGATATGCTGAAATATAATAAAGATTTAATCGCATATGCCAAAGAACTCCGAAAAAATATGACACCATGGGAAAATAAACTGTGGAATTGGTTTTTGCGAGATTATCCAATACGGTTTCAGCGGCAAAAGGTGATTGACAATTATATTGTAGATTTTTATTGTGCAAAAGCCCGTTTGGTCATAGAATTAGACGGTGGTGGGCATTATACCGGAGAACAAATGCAGTATGATGCGAACCGAACAGAAATTTTAGAAAAATACGGACTA
>JBJEPU010000222.1:0-4399 GCA_051881395.1 Candidatus Fimenecus sp. | reverse complement strand
GAGCACGCCACCGCGCCGGTGATTTGCAGGGCTTTTAACAGTTTCGGCACATTGGCACCGGCAATCTGCGGGCCGTAGGCGATGCCTTTTTTGAGTTCATCACGCGCGCGCTGGTCCATATAGCTCATCGCGCGGCGCACGGCGTTGCCGTCCTTATCCACAAGCACGAGGCCCTGCATTTGCGAGCAGAACGAAATGCCCGAAATGTCTTTTTTGTCCACCTTCACCTTTTTCATCACGGTTTTGGTGCTTTTGACCATGGCCTCCCACCATTCGTCGGGGTCCTGCTCCGCACCGCCGCCGGGCAGCACATACAGATTGTAGCCTTCGCTGGCCGCCGCGAGCAGTTCAATTTTATCGGTGATGGAAAACAGACAGGTTTTTACGCCTGTGGTACCGATGTCATAGGCAATCGTGTAAATCGGATTGACCATATTGTTTACCTCCCAACAGAGAATAAAGTTACTTTTTCAGCGCGCTTTTTACGAATTTCAGGCATTGCTCCACTACAAAATCGTCTCGCTGTGTAATGGAGTTGCCCGCATAAATGCGAAACCGTTCAACATAATAGTCGCACGCATAGGAAAATTGCAGAGACATAAAAATATTATCCAATAAATACGCCGCAAACGCCGCGTCAATATCGGTGCGGATTTCGCCGTTTTTCTGCCCTTCTTCAATCGCTCTGCGGTAAATGGACGCGGTCAGCGCCTCCATTTCATAAGCAAACTGCGAAGCAAAGCGCGGATTACTTTCGGCGGTCATGCCGTTATACAGCTTCATCAGCGTTGCGTTTTCTTTGGAAGAACGCTGAATTTCACGAATGATGCGCTCCACCTTCACCAAAATGTCCTCGTTGCTGACTGCAAGCACGCTCAGCAACTCCTCCATACTTTGAATGCTGTATTGAATGACCGTTAAAAACAAATCCTGTTTGTTTTCAAAGTATTTGTAAAGCGAGCCGACGCTGACATCTGCTTTTTTGGCAATCACATTCATATTGGCATTGTCAAAGCCCTTTGCGGCAAACTCGCCGGTCGCGGCGCCGATAATACGCTGGCGCTTTTCCGCGGAGATATTGTCAAATGTCGGTTTGTGGTGCTTTTGCAAATCCATTTGCGCCCATCCCCTTTTCTGCAAATAAATACACTTTATCATAGCATAAACCGGGGGACTTATTCAAGATAAATTTTCGGGAAAGTTGCATTTTTTCGCATTTTCGGCACAAAAGCGTGCGTTTTCCCCCGCCTTGCACCGCCGCACGGCACGCGGTATTTTTAAAAGCGATTATAGACAAAATTTAACTATGTTTTCGACAACTTCGTCATTTATAGTTAAAAATTGTCTGTCGCGTAAAAAATTCATAGTTTATTTGCGGATTTCAACAAAAAAAGCGTTGACATCGGCTTATTTTGTGGTATAATGCAAGTGAACGACAATTCACCGAAACGGTGCGTTGCAAAAAAATACGGGCGGGGGAAGCCACGCCTGAGAAATCGGAGGATTTTTAATGGATACCAGATTTGCAATTTCGGAATACCATGACGCTGCGGCCATCAACAGGCAGCTCGATGAGTTAATCGCCAAACCGATTTACACCATCAAGCCCGATGTGCTGAAAAAGTACGAAGACGAATACTATGAGAAAAAGTGTGCGAAATCCAAAGAAATGATTTCCGAGGCGCGTGAAGTCATTCCCGGCGGCGTGCAGCACAACCTCGCGTTCAACTATCCCTTCCCGCTGGTTTTCACCAAGGCAGAAGGCGCATATCTTTATGATGTTGACGGTAACAAATACTTTGACTTCTTGCAGGCAGGCGGTCCGACCGTGCTCGGCTCCAACCCGAAGGTTGTGCGTGAGCAGGTTATCGACCTGTTAAACACCTGCGGTCCTTCCACAGGTTTGTTCCATGAATTTGAATACAAGCTGGCGAAAAAGATTTCGGACAGCGTGGAGTCCGTCGATATGTTCCGTATGCAGGGCTCGGGTACAGAGGCTTGTATGACGGCAGTCCGTGTGGCGCGTCTTGCCACCGGCAAAAAGAACATTTTGAAAATGGGCGGCGCGTATCACGGCTGGTCTGACCAATTAGGCTACGGCATCCGTGTTCCCGGCTCGAAATTCACACAGGCAAACGGCGTTCCGCTTTACCTCTTCAAACATACGCAGGAATTCTTCCCCGGCGATTTGGAAGATTTGGAAAGAAAACTTTGGATGAACCAGTTCAAGGGCGGCACAGCGGCTGTCTTTATTGAACCGGTCGGCCCCGAAAGCGGCACCACGCCCCTTGCATATGACTTCAACAAAGGCGTTGAGCGTCTTTGCCGCAAATACGGCGCACTGCTCGTATTCGATGAAGTGGTGACTGGCTTCCGTATCGGTATGGCGGGCGCACAGGGTTACTTCGGCGTATCGCCTGACCTGACCATCTTCGGTAAGGTTATCGCGGGCGGCTATCCGGGCGCAGGCGGTGTCGGCGGTAAGAAAGAGTATATGAAATATCTCGGCGCAGGTCTTGATGATTCCGGCATGAAGATTAAGAAGGCATTCACCGGCGGCACCATGACCGCAAACCCGCTTTCCTGCTGCGCAGGCTACTTCACCCTCGAAGAAATCGACAAAACCAATGCTTGCCAGAAAGCCGGCCAGATGGGCGACCGCTTAACCGCAGGCTTAAAGGAATTGGTTGCGAAATACAACCTGCCGTTCGTGGCTTGGAACGAAGGCTCCATTTGCCACCTGGAAACCGTCGGCACCATGCACTTCTCCATCAATTGGAGCAAGCCGTGGACGATTCCGGGCGTGATTTCCGCTACAAGCGAACGCAAGAAAGAAATGCAGTATATGGGTGCGGCTTACATGGCAGAAGGTCTTGTCACCTTGGCGGGCAGCCGCTTGTATACCTCCGCGGCATACACGCCGAAAATGATTGACCAGGCGCTTACCTGCTTCGATAAAGTTTTGGCAAATGTTGCGATTAAAACCGAATAAGGAAACCAATCAGTAAGCTCTTTGGGGGCGGGCGAAGTTCGTCCCGCCCCCGATATGTTTTGCATTGTGTAAAAGGTAGAGGTGAAATCCAATGGATATTCAAGCAGCAAAAGAACTTGTAATTAAAGCCGGCAAAGAGGTTGTCGCATCGGGCTTGATTGCGCGCACCTGGGGCAACATTTCCTGCCGTATCGACGACAAACAGTTTGTGATTACCCCCTCGGGCAGAGCATATGAAGACCTCACGCCCGACGAAATCGTTTTGGTCAATATCGAAGACCTCGCCTATGACGGCGATGTGAAACCCTCGTCTGAAAAAGGCATTCACGCAGAGGCGTACAAACTACGCCCCGAAGTGAATTTCGTCATTCACACCCATCAAATGCAGGCGTCGGTTGTCAGCGCGCTGGGCTTTGATATTAACGCCGTCTCCGAAAAGAGTGCCGCCGTCATCGGCGACAATGTGCCGCTTGCGTCTTACGGCCTTCCCGGCACGGGCAAACTGCGCGCAGGCGTGGTTGCCGCGATAAAACGCAGTGACTCCAAAGCCGTCATTATGGCGCATCACGGCGCGCTTTGCATGGGCGAAAGCTATGAAGATGCCTTCGCCGTTGCCGCGGAACTGGAAACCGTTTGCGAAGGCTTTATTACCAACAAATACAAAGAGTGGACGGGCACTGTTGCCGAAGGGCTTGAAACCGTTTACAGCTATATTGCCGACAAATTCGCCAACAAAAAGTTAACCGCCACCCCGCAGTTTGCCGCATACAACAGCGAACGCGAAGGCAGTGTGTTCAACATTACCGCCGTCAACGGTGAAGGCGAAATGGTGCGCATCGACATTCAAAGCGGCGATTTGGTGGAGGGCAAGGATTACCCCGCTTCTGCCGAGTTGCACCGCGCAATCTACAAAAAGCGCAAGGATGTAAATTTCATCGTGCACAACCAAAGCCCCGAGGTCATGGCAGTTTCCAAGACCAACAAGGTGATGAAGCCGTTGCTCGATGACTTCGCACAACTTTGCGGCGTGACCGTGAAAAACCGCACCTTCAACCCGAACGACACGCTTAAATCCTCGAAAAAGGTTGTCAAGGGCTTAAAGGGCAGAAATGCCGTATTGCTTGCCAACAACGGCGCGCTTTGCGTTGCGGGCAGTGAATATGACGCCACCGCCGTGGAAATGGTGATGGAAAAGGGCTGTAAAACCGAAATCGGCAAAAAGCTGTTCTATGCCGGCAAGCCGATTAACCCGATTGAAACCCGTTTGATGCGTTTTATTTATTTGCAGAAGTATTCTAAACAGGCAAAGAAATAAGCGCATTGTCAAAATAAGCGAAGCCCCCGACGAACTGTATGTTTCGTCGGGGGCTTTGCTTTGCACCGCGGTTGCATTTCAGCGGATTTTTC
>JBJEPU010000221.1:0-4425 GCA_051881395.1 Candidatus Fimenecus sp. | reverse complement strand
TCGCTATTCGTCACTTCTTTTTTTATTTTTGTAACACATCTATTGTAAACCTACATTTTATATTTTTTGCATTTTCGTGCACACCTTGCGGGGTGCAGAAAAATATGGTAAACTGAATAAAATATTGTGTGAATCATGAGGGAGTAAAAATGGAGAAAATGACAGTCAACCCTGCCGCACAGCCCGATTTAGAATTGTGGTACAAACAACCTGCGCCCGATTCGGACACAGGTTGGGAACGGTACGGGTTGCCTTTGGGGAACGGGTATCTCGGCGCAGTGGTGTTCGGCGGCGTCGAAAAAGAACGCATACAAATCACGGAAAACAGCCTGTGCAATCCGTTTCGCCCAGGGCTGAACAACTTTGCGGAAGCTTATATTACATTCCCACACAAATCAGGTACAGACTATCGTCGCAGTCTTTCTTTGGACACGGCAACTGCCGAAGTTTCCTACTCGGCGGACGGGGTGAAATATCACCGCACCTATTTTGCAAGTTACCCCGACAAAGTATTGGTCATGCACTTTACCGCAGACAAACCGAACAGCATTTCCTTTACACTTGCACCCGAAATCCCCTACTGCGGCGACTACTGCAACGAACCGGGCGACGGTATGGGCAAGCACGGGGAAGTTACGGTATCGGGGAATGATGTGGTACTTTCCGGTATAATGGACTACTACGGTATACGCTTTTGCGGGATTTACCGTGTGCTGACTGTCGGCGGCACGGTTACGCCGCAAAAAAACGGGACACAGGTACAAAATGCCGACAGCGCCACGGTACTTTTGGCAGTCGGCACGAATTATCATATGACCGAAGAGGTGTTTTTAAAGCCCGCACGTGAAAAACTGGACCGAAATGAAAATCCGTATGCAAATGTGCTGGAGATTGTCAACCGTGCGGCAGAGAAGCGTTTTGCAGATTTGTTGCAAAATCATCTTGCGGATTACCAAGCCTTGTTTAACCGTGTGCGTCTTGACCTGAACGCACCAAAGCCCAAAATACCGACTGATGTACTGTTAAAGCGGTATCAATGCGGCATAAAAAGCCGCTATTTAGAAACGCTGTATTTTCAATTCGGCAGATATTTGCTGATTGCGTCCTCGCGCAAAGGCTGTTTACCGCCCAATTTACAAGGCATTTGGAATGTGCACAAAAACGCGCCGTGGAGCGCGGGGTATTGGCACAATATCAATCAGCAAATGAATTATTGGCCTGTATTCAGCGCCAATCTTGCTGAATTATTTGAATCCTACTGCGATTTTAACGAAGCCTTCCGCAAAGCCGCCGAGCGCAACGCGGACGAATATCTTGAAAAGACCGACAATCCCCTGCGCGCGCCGTCGGGCATAGGCGAGAATGGCTGGACGCTCGCCACGGGCGTTTGGCCGTATGATTTGGAAAAGGTCGGCGAGTTCGGGCATTCCGGTCCCGGCACAGGCGCATTTACGGCAATTCTGTTTTGGGAGTACTACGCCTTTACACAAGACCGCGAAATTTTGGAAAAGCACACCTACCCTGCTCTTTCGGGTATGGCAAAATTTCTTTCAAAAGTATTGATTGAAAAAGACGGTAAATTCCTCACTTCACCGTCCGCCTCACCCGAGCAGGAGCAGAATGGAAAATACTATCAAACCGTAGGCTGTGCCTTTGACCAACAGTTAATTTATGAGAACGCAAAGGACACCTTACTGGCGGCGGAAACGCTCGGCAAAGACGAGCCGATTATCCATACTTTACGCGCGCAAATCGACAAATTAGACCCCGTGCAAATCGGCGCATCGGGGCAAATTAAGGAATACCGTGAGGAAAACCGATACGGAGAAATCGGCGAAAAACATCACCGCCATATTTCGCAGTTAGTCGGGCTGTACCCGGGCACGCTGATTACTGCACAGACGCCCGAAGCATTCGCGGCGGCAAAAAAGACCTTAAAACTGCGCGGTGACCGTTCCACAGGCTGGGCAATGGCACACCGCTTAAACGCTTGGGCGCGTGTGGGCGACGGCGCGCACACATATAAACTGTACAAAATGCTCTTGAAAAAAGGCACGATGCCAAATCTTTGGGACGCACATCCGCCGTTTCAAATTGACGGTAATTTCGGCGGTACGGCAGGCGTTTGCGAAATGCTTTTACAAAGCCACGAGGGATTTTTTCGCCCCCTCCCCGCCCTGCCGAATGCTTGGAAAAACGGCGCGGTCAGCGGGCTTTGCGCCCGCGGCGGGTTTACGGTGGATATGGCGTGGCAAAACTGCCGTTTACAAAGCATGACTGTTACAGCAAAGGTGGATACGCTGTGCAAAATTGCTTTACCCGCACACAGTACACCGCGTGTGGAATGTGACGGGAAAACGCTTGATTTTGATATTGGTAAAAATGGGGTTATCGCCTTTTCCGTTGCGGCGGGGAAGCGGTATTGTATTGAGATTTCATGCCGTTGAACATTTCAACTTTCTACGCACATCTACGAAAAACTATGGTAGGGCGGGGTCTTGACCCCGCCGTAGAGTGTACTTTTTTCGACAGGCGTGGAAACCCGCCGATACGCGCAAAAATATAATTTTATAAGGAGATATGGATTTGGGGTTACTTGATTTATTACAAAAACTGCCGACGGAAAGCGAACTCAAAGGCAGTTTTGGAGAATGGCTTACAAAACATTATTCAAGAATTATGACTGACACGTTGATACTACATGATGTTTTAATCGATGGCGCAGACGGACACACCTCTCAAATTGATTTGGTTATGGTCGGAGCAAAAGGTATATATGTTGTTGAAGTTAAATCTTTTAACGGTAAGGTTTACGGTGACGGTAAAAAGAAAACTTGGTATTACTATACCGGCGGCAACAAGTATGATATTTACAGCCCGTTACTGCAAAATAAAAAGCATATCCAATATTTAAAAACTTTTTTAGCCGATTTCGGTGACATTCCTTTTTTCTCGGTCATTTTGTTAATCGGTGCCGACTTTAAAATTAACAACATCAACAGAAATCCCGAAAATATTGACACGGTTGTCTGTAATAGTTTGCCGGCACTGACAAATGCCATTCAACTGCTTGCGAAAGACAAGCCCACAATACTCGACGAAACGAAAAAGCAACAAATATTTAACTACATTCAAAACCACCAGTACATCGGTAAAGACGCGCGCTCTGCACATAAGCAAAACATACAGAATTATAAAGCGGATTTAGAAGAATACAGAGAGAAAAAAATATGCCCGTATTGCAAAACACCTTTGGTGTTACGAAAAGGTAAATACGGCGAGTTTTACGGTTGCAAGAATTATCCGAAGTGTAAATATACCATGAAGTAAAGAAATTATATAGTTATATGTTGATGTGATATAGTATTGCGGGGAGAAAAAATTAGGCGGGATATAATAGCGTACAGGGAGTAAAGAAATGGAAGTTGAAAGAATCGATGTAAATTTTGATTTTACAACAGATACACCCAGTTATTGGGACAATTTCTGGCAAAATGATGATGTGCTTGGTGGCGGCAACAACGATCCTGATGCTTCGAGCAAAACTTTGCAAAAATATCATCAGCGCTTATGGAGCAAGCAACTCCCAAATGGTGAATTTATGGATTTACAAATCGGTGCCGCGAATGATTACTTAACATGGAAAGATTTTCGATTTGGCAGTGACTCAATTCTCGCCAGTTTCCGATACAAACGCTACCGAAATATGTTAAAACAAGTAAAACACACTATGCCGAATTATCAAACATATATAGAAGGTTTTATTAGAAAATCCTATACAATCGGCGGTACAATTATTTTCCCGAAACGAAAAGGTGGTATCAATCCGTCCAGAGGTTGTAATGCGCAAATAAAAGATAGATGGGATTTGACCTTAGAATGTATCCGGAGATTCTATAATCATGAAAGCAGTCCTTTGTATGATGTATTAAAACTTGACGAGGATTTTTTTAATCTATTTATTGATTTTAAAGGATATGTAGATTATTTTTATCTCCAAGATTGTGTATCATCGGATTATAGTTCTGTCCTTTTTTGGTTGGGAGACGGTGCTTTCAGTTTCAATCCGTTGCCGCAAAATCCCGATGAATACAATCAATGGATAAAGAAAAACTTAGAGTTCGTCGAAAAACGAAATGCACGGATTCAGTCAGACTTTGATAAATAATATGACGCCTCGGCATGTACGAATTATCTACCCATAATTGACTTAAACATCTTTTGTGCATGGTATAGACTTCATATGTTGAAATTATTATTGCAGCACTTTTCTTAAATTCTCAAATTTTTTGCAGAATTCCCGAAAAAATCTTGACAAGCAAGGTGTTTGATTATATAATATCAAAGCAACTTCGAGATGGGCCATTAGCTCAGTTGGTTAGAGCATCCGGCTCATAACCGGACGGTCCGGGGTTCGAGTCCCTG
>JBJEPU010000220.1:0-4425 GCA_051881395.1 Candidatus Fimenecus sp. | reverse complement strand
CAGCAGCCGTAGGGGAAGGGATTTTAATCGATAATGTGATTCCGCAGCATCTTGCCGATGCGTATATCGCTTTGGAAGACAAGCGCTTTTATAAGCACAACGGTGTGGATTGGTTCAGAACCGCCTCTGCGATTATCAAGGACAAGGGCAACACGGGTGGGTCGACGATTACCCAACAGTTGATTAAGAACCTGACGGGGGAAAATAAACGCACCTTAAACCGTAAATTTTACGAAATCTTAATGGCATTAAACCTTGAAAAGAATGTTTCTAAGGAAACCGTATTGGAAGCCTATATGAATACGGTTTATATGAGCCACGGTTGTTACGGTGTGCAGACGGCGGCGGAAAAGTATTTCGGTAAAAATGTGGAGGACTTAAACCTTGCGGAATGTGCGTCTTTGGCTGCAATTACACAGGCACCGTCCAAATATGACCCGCTTTTGCATCCGGAAGAAAACCGTAAGCGGCAAATGACTTGCCTCGATAATATGCTGGCACAGGGCAAAATCACCCAGGAAGAATATGACGAAGCCGTCGCTTACGAAATGGTTTTTACCAACAGTGAAAACTATGTGGAATCCGAAGATTTGGCATCGAAAAAAGTCCAAACCGAAAATGCCGTTTGGAGTTATTATGTCGATTATGTGATTCAAAGCGTGCGCAACGATTTGATGGACCAATACGGCTACACATCGTCACAGGCTTCTTCTATGATTTATTCGGGCGGCTTGCGGATTTATTGCGCGGTGGATTTGCGCATTCAGGAGGCTATGGAGTCGGTCTATGTGAACCGTACGGGCTTCCCGAAATACAACAAAAATATTGACGATGCGCAGTCGGCCATGACCATTATGGATTACAGCGGCAGAATTGTCGGTATGGTCGGCGGTGCGGGGGAAAAGACGGAAAACCGCGGCTTAAACCGCGCGGCAAATTCTTTCCGTCAGCCCGGTTCTTCTATTAAACCGCTTACGGTTTACGCGCCGGCAATTAACGAAAAATATGTTACTTGGAGTACACGCGTTACAAACTACGGTATTCCGCACTACTATACAAACGGGAAAAACGGCGGGTACGGCCCTGTTAACTACGGCGATGACCCCGGTTCGCCCGATTCCATGGTGAATGTGCAAAAGGCAATTTGCAAGTCGTATAACACTGTTCCCGCACAAATCCTGCGCCAAATGGGGTATGAAACCAGCTTTAACTATGCGACGCAGAAATTCCGCCTTGCAAAGCTTGTAGACCCGACGGATAAGAACGCTTCTTCTCTGGCGGTCGGCGGTACGTACAAAGGCGTAACCACATTGGAAATGGCGGCAGCTTATGCGGCGTTTGGCAACGGTGGGAAATATTTTGAACCGTACTGTTATTACAAGGTGACCAACAGCAACGGGTCTAAGGTGTTGTTACAGCATGCGGAAAGCGAAGGAGAGCAAATTATTTCGCCGGATACTGCCGACATTATGAACGAACTTTTACAAACCGTTGTTACCGATGCGGCAGGGCAGGCGACTGCGCGCAATTACGGGCTTAAAAATTCCGTTTTGTTCGCCAAGACCGGTACCACAACCGAGGACAAGGACCGCTGGTTTGTCGGCGGCACACCGTATTATGTTGCGGCGGTTTGGTTCGGCTGTGATACGCCGAAGCAGATTTCCGATTATGTGTCAGGGAACCCCGCCGGCAGTATTTTTGATGAGGTTATGAACCGCGTGCATAAGGGATTGGAATCCAAGAGCTTTGAAAAGTTCTCGCCGATTGTGGAACAGCACGCTTACTGTGTGGAAACAGGGCTGTTGGCAAGCGATACCTGCCCAAATAAAGCGATGGGTTGGTATTCCAAGGAAAATTTACCGGCGTACTGCGTAACCTGTAACGGTACGGTTGAGCCCGCACCGGAAGAAACACCCGCGGAAACACCGAACGACACGCCGGCCGCCCCCCCTGAAACGACGGCACCGGTCACAACACAGCCTACGGAGCAAACGACGGCTGAAACACCGCCAACCGAGAACACACCCGCCGACTGAGGTGAACAATGGTAGATTTACTGTTTAAAAATGCGCGGGTTGTTGACCCGTCACAAAATTTAGACCGTATATGCGATGTGCTGTGCAAAGACGGTACGGTTGCTTTTATCGGAGAAAATATTGTGTGCAGTAATGTTATAACGATTGATGCTTCGGGGCTGATTTTAGCCCCGGGGCTGATTGACTTACACACACATTTGCGTGACCCCGGCTTTACGGAAAAAGAAGATATTGTAACGGGCTGTGCGGCGGCGGCAGCAGGCGGTGTAACCACCCTTTGCGCCATGCCGAACACGCTGCCTGCCTGCGATACGCCTGAAACCATACGCTATGTTTTACAAAAAGCCGAAAATGCGCAAGCGCGCGTCTTACCTGTTGCGGCAATTACAAAAGGGTTAAAAGGTGAAGAACTGACCGATATGGCGGCGCTCAAAGAAGCGGGTGCCTGTGCATTTTCCGATGACGGTGTGCCTGTCCATACTGCGGCGCAAATGCAACAAGCGTTAGCACTTTCTGCAAACTTAAATGCGCCGATTTTTGCCCATACCGAGGACAGAAACCTTTCCGCAGGCGGCATTGTGAATGACTGTGCACTTTGTTCGGATTTGGGCGTAAAAGGAATTCCAAACTCTGCCGAGGATGTCGGTACCGCGCGGGAAATCGCACTTTTGATGTCAGCGCCGCAAAATGCAAGGCTGCATATTTGCCATGTCAGCACGGCGGGCAGTGTCTCGCTGATTCGTGATGCCAAAGCGCGCGGACTGCATATTACCGCTGAAACCTGCCCGCATTATTTTATGTTTACGGATGCGCAAATCAGCGAGAAAGATGCCGATTACCGTATGAATCCACCCCTGCGCTCGGAAAACGACCGCCAAGCGGTTTTGCGCGGCGTTTTAGACGGTACTTTGGATGTGATTGCCACTGACCACGCGCCGCATACCGAGGCGGAAAAAGCGGATTTCTATAAGGCACCGAACGGCGTTATCGGTATGGAAACCTCGTTTGCGGCAAGTTATACGGCGCTTGTGCAATCCGGTATGCTGACCGTTTCGGATTTAATTGATAAAATGTCTGTTCGACCGGCGAAAATTCTCGGCATTGACGGCGGAACATTGCGTGTCGGTGCGCGTGCGGATTTAATCTTGATTGATGAGAACGAAGCGTGGACGGTCGATACGGAGAAATTGCACGGGAAGTCTAAAAACTGTGTATTTAAAAACTGTACCTTACAGTCTAAAATTAAAATGACCGTTTCAGCAGGCAGAATTGTTTATAATGATGGGATAAAGGAGAACTGAATATGGGCTTTGACAGACTTTGCGCGGCGATACTAGCAAAAAATAATCCGACGGTGGCGGGGCTCGACCCGAAACTGGATTTTGTTCCCGCGTTTATTAAAGAAGCGTCTTTTCAAAAATACGGCAACACCTTAGAGGGTGCGGCAGATGCGTTGTTGACTTTTAACAAAGGTCTGATTGACGCCTTGTATGACATTGTGCCGGCGGTCAAGCCGCAATGCGCCTACTATGAAATGTACGGTTGGCAAGGCGTGCGGGCGTTGTATGAAACCATTCGGTATGCCAAAGAAAAAGGCTTATTTGTCATTACCGATGGGAAACGCAACGACATCGGCACTACGATGGAAGCCTATGCGGCGGCACACCTCGGTACTGTTTCTGTAAACGGTGAAACGGTTGCGCCGTTTGATGCGGACGCACTCACCGTGAACGGTTATCTCGGTACGGATGGGATTGCACCGCTGTTAAATATTTGCCAGGAACAGGACAAAGGCATTTTTGTGCTTGTCAAAACCTCAAACAAATCTTCGGGCGAGTTGCAGGATAAATTGATAGGCGATAAAACGATTTATCGTACGATGGGCGATATGTGTGAGCATTGGGGCGCGGAGTCCTGTGGGGCGTATGGGTATTCTGCAGTCGGCGCCGTGGTTGGTGCCACATACCCTGCACAGCTTGCGGAATTGCGTGCGGCGCTTCCTCACACATTCTTTTTGGTGCCCGGCTACGGCGCGCAAGGCGGCGGTGCAAATGATGTTGCACCTGCGTTTGACGCAAACGGCTTGGGCGCAGTGATCAATTCGTCCCGTGGGATTATGTGCGCTTATAAAAAAGGGGAGTACACAGAGGACTTCCTGGCTGAATCCGCCTATGCGGACGCCTGCCGTCCCGGCAATCCCCGCGACACCTCCGTGGAGGAAATCAAGGAGCTGTACAAGAAGCTGCTGTAAGGCGCTTCGCTTCGTCCGGGCGGCTTGCCGCCCGGACGATTTTGCACGCCCTCACCGGTCGCTCGTGCAAGGAAGCGATTCCTGGCGGAATCGCACGGGCCCTGACGCGCATGTCGTCAGGGCCCGATGGCTGTCTGC
>JBJEPU010000219.1:0-4428 GCA_051881395.1 Candidatus Fimenecus sp. | reverse complement strand
GTATTGATTTCTTTATGAGCTTTATGAACGGAAGCGTCGGCTGGTCGGATGCGGGTATTATCATTCCCTATTATTTCTGGAAACAGTACGGCGATAGGGATATTCTCGAAAAATACTATGACCGTATGAAAAAATATGCCGAATTTATGATTCGCCGTTGCGGTAAAAACGCACCGCTTTCAAAACCGCACAAAGTCAAGGGGAAAGACCGCAAATATGTGGTCAACAGCGGGCAAAGTTACGGCGAATGGGCAGAACCTGCCGATGTGTTTCCGAATGTCTGGACGAACACCGTGTTGCCGCATCCGGAGGTTTCCACGGCGTATACGAGCTATGTTTTAGGCTTGATGCGCGAAATTGCCGCAGAATTAAATCACCCCGAAGAGGCAAAGCGTTTCGGTGCCATCAGTGAAAACTGCAAAAAGGCATATCAGGCGCTTGTGGAAACAGAGGATTATAAATTGGATACCGACCGTCAGGCACAGCTAGTCCGCCCGCTTGCGTTTGACTTATTAAATGAAAAACAGACGGCTTATGCCAAAAAACGCTTGATACAAGCGCTCGAAAATTACGGGTGGCGGCTTGGTACGGGCTTTTTGTCCACACCGCTGATTTTAGATGTGCTTGCAGAATACGATTTGGATGCCGCATACCGTTTGTTAGAAAACGAAGAAATGCCCGGTTGGCTGTTTATGCCGAAAAACGGCGCCACCACGATTTGGGAATCTTGGGAGGGGACAAAGGCGCAGGGCGGTATTGCTTCTTTGAACCACTATTCCAAAGGCGCTGTTTGCGCGTGGCTCTTTAATACCATGTGCGGCATAAAGGTTAACGGCGAAAACCGTTTTAGCATTGCGCCGAAGCCCGGCGGGCACTTTACCTTTGCCCATGCCGAATACAAAAGCATTTTCGGCACGGTAAAATCGGGCTGGGAACAAAAGGACGGTAAAACCGTTTATTCGGTGGAAATTCCCGCCAACTGTACGGCGGAAATTACACTCCCCGGTAAAGCAACAAAAACCGTTGCGGCGGGGAAATATACTTTTCCCGAAGCATAATGCGAAATAAGAAAGGTGAGAACAATGAAAAGAAAATTCACAGCTATCCTTTTAACCCTTGCGACCATCACGATGCTTTTGACCTCCTGTGGGAGTAAAAATGCAGGTGAAGAATCCACAACACCGTCAACCACAGAGGAAACCGTTGTGCAAACCACCGAAGCGGAACAAACCACCGCTGCGGCACCCGAAGCGACAAAAGCGGCCGCGACGCAAGCCGAAAAACAACCTGTCGCGCCGAAAACAACCGCAGAAATCGTTTCTTACTATAACGATTCCGTCAACCGCGTCAAAAAAGAGGCGACTTCACTGACGCGCAACTACAAAAAACTGAAAAGCCTGCCCGAATATTTGGAATTGCCCTCGGCGATTGAGTCCATCGGCAAGGCGGCTATTGAGCAGTTTGTAAAGGGGTCGGACACCCCGGAAACCTGGACGAGTAAAGAGGACATCAAAACGGTATTCCCGGTCGGCGGTACAGATTATTCCTCGCATTTGACAGCGGATATGGTACAAAGCGCAACCTGCACCGACAAAGGCAGTACCTATCAAATCGAATTGAAACTGTATGACGATGCAAAAACGAGCCCCGCAAAAGGGGAGGGGTATGCGGGCGTATTCAATACCGTTACAGCATCAACATTCAGCGACATCAATATTCCTACCGTCACCTTTAAATCCGTAAAGGTGAACGGTATTGGCGGCTCGATTTCTTGCACGGTGGATAAGGCAACGGGCAGAGTAACGGCAATCACCTTCCGCAATACCGATATTTTGGATATGGATGTCAAGGTTGCGTTCAGCGATACACACGCAAAATTTGCCCTCTCTGCGGAGGAAAACTATACAATCAAGTATTAAGGTGCGTGAATTTCTTTGGAAAACTACTATTTGGCTGTGGATATCGGCGCTTCCAGCGGTCGACATATCTTGGGCTGTGTGAAAAACGGTAAAATTATTACCGAGGAAATTTACCGTTTTAAAAACGGCGTCAAACAGGAAAACGGCACACTTGTTTGGGATACAGATTACCTGACGCGTGAAGTCGTTGCAGGCATTGCGAAATGTAAAGAAATCGGGAAATTGCCCAAAACCGTTGCGATAGATACTTGGGGCGTGGATTATGTTTTACTTGACGAAAACGGAAAAGAAATTCTGCCCGCCGTTTCCTATCGTGATGGCAGAACAAACGATGTGATTTCAGAGGTTGAAAGCCTGATTGCACCGCAAGACCTGTATCAAAAAACAGGAATTCAAAAACAGAATTTTAATACAATTTATCAGCTGTTCTGCGATAAAAAGGCAGGAAAACTCGAAAAGGCAAAGCACTTTTTGATGATGCCCGACTATCTTTCCTACAAATTGACGGGCGTTATGAAAAGTGAATACACCAACGCCACAACCACCAATCTTGTAAACGCAGAAACGAGAACATGGGATTTTGAAATCCTTGCAAAATTGGGATTGCCAAAGGATATTTTCTGCGAACTTTCAGCGCCGAAAACGGTTATCAGCAACTTTACAGATGAAATTAAACAGCAAGTCGGCTTTGATGCAAAGGTGATTTACTGCCCGTCCCACGATACTGCAAGTGCGGTTGCCGCCTGTCCCGGCGGCGAAAACTCTGTGTATATTTCCTCGGGTACATGGAGTTTAATGGGCGTGGAAACCGATTGCCCAAATTGCAGCGAAGAAAGCCGTCTGCACAATTTCACCAACGAGGGTGGTTTTGGGGGCAAATATCGGTACTTAAAAAACATTATGGGGCTTTGGATGATGCAAAGCGTCAAAAAAGAGTTGCTTGAAAACTGCGGTGAAGATTGGAGTTTTGACGATTTGTGCCGTATGGCAAAACTTGACTCTATTACATCAATGGTGGACTGCAACAATCCGCGCTTTTTAGCGCCCCAAAATATGATGGCGGAAATTCAAAACCATTGTGCGCATGAAAATCAGCAGGTGCCCAAAACCGCCCCGCAGTATGCAAGTGTAATTTACCGTTCTCTCGCGTTTTGCTATGCAAAAACCAAGGCGGAAATCGAAGAAATCACAGGCAAACAGTTTAAAAGCGTCCATATTGTCGGCGGCGGGGCAAAAGACGGCTACCTCAATGACTTGACGGCAAAAGCGTGCGGCTGTACCGTGTATGCAGGGCCAACCGAAGCCACGGCAATCGGCAATTTGCTGTCGCAAATGCTCGCAGACGGTGTTTTCCCCAATATCAAAGCGGCACGTGCGTGCGTGTTTCAGTCCTTCGGCTGTCAAGAATATAAGGCAAGGTGATAGAAATGAGCAGATACAGTGAAGCAAAACAAATTTATGCAAACTTCGGTGTGGATACCGATAAAGCGATTAAAACGCTGAAACAAATCCCCATATCCGTCCATTGCTGGCAGGGCGACGATGTCACAGGCTTTGACAGCCGCGAAAGTCTGTCGGGCGGGATTCAGACTACGGGCAATTACCCCGGCAAGGCGCGCACCCCGGAAGAACTGATGGCGGATATGGACAAGGCAATGTCTTTACTGCCCGGCAAAAAGAAAGTGAATTTGCACGCGAGTTATGCGATTTTTGACGGTACTCCTGTCGGCAGAGATAAACTTGAACCAAAGCATTTTGCAAAATGGGTTGATTTTGCAAAGGAAAGGGGAATGGGTATTGATTTTAACCCGACCTTCTTTTCTCACCCCATGGTCAAGGATAATTTAACGCTGTCTTCACCTGACGAAACAGTTAGGCAGTACTGGGTAAATCACGGCATAGCCTGTCTTAAAATCGCAGAATATTTCGCAAACGAAACAGGCGTGCCCTGTGTGATGAACATTTGGATTCCCGACGGATATAAGGATATTCCCGCCGACAGATTATCCCCACGCGCAAGATTTAAAAAATCCCTTGACGAAATCCTTTCAGTGCCTTACGATAAAAGCAAGGTTTATGTAACCCTTGAAAGCAAGGTTTTCGGTATAGGGCTTGAAAGTTATACTGTCGGCTCGGCAGAATTCTGTCTGTCCTATTCAGACAAAGCCGGAATAACACCGCTTATGGACAACGGGCATTATCACCCAACCGAGATGGTCAGCGATAAAATCTCGTCATTGCTTTTATTCAATGAAAAAATCGCTCTGCACATTACCCGTTCCGTCCGTTGGGACTCTGACCATGTTGTGCTGTTTGATGACGAAACCAAAGAAATCTGCAAGGAGATTGTCCGCAACAACGCGCTTGACCGCGTGTTTATCGCAACGGATTATTTTGACGCATCAATCAACCGCATTTCTGCCTGGGTAACAGGGGTCAGAAGCGTGCAAAAGGCTCTGCTTTTTGCTCTTTTACAGCCAAACGACAGGCTCAAAGAATTACAAAACAA
>JBJEPU010000218.1:0-4440 GCA_051881395.1 Candidatus Fimenecus sp. | reverse complement strand
AAGGTATTGCCGCCGCGGCGGGCAGAACCGTGCCCTCTATGACCTTTTCCCATTTCGCACAGCCCGAATTCAAAGAAGCTGTGGAGCAATACGGCATACAAAATGCAGACGGCAGTTACACCATACCCGAAGAATACGGTTTCGGCAAATGTGCTTATTTGCCGGGCACGGCACCCGTGAAATCCGGATTTTTTGAAAAATGCCAAGAACTCGGCTCAACAAAATATATGTTCTGCGGTCACGACCACGAAAACAATGCAAGTGTCACCTACGAAGGCATTACAATGACTTACGGACTGAAAACAGGGCCGTCACCCGTGCCGTGGAATTTTGCAGAGGAAACGGGTGGTACGCTGATTACCGTCAGCGGGCAGGGTGAAAATCAAACAGTCAACATTGAACATATTGTGATAGAGTAACGGAGTTCCACATATGAACATACAGATTGTCGCAAAACCGAGACCGATACAAACGGGCAACTTCAACTACGGAAATATCGAAAGCCCCTACGGCGTAAATACGCAGTATTTTACAAAGAATGGCAAGCCATACACGGTGATTGCGGGGGAACTGCACTTTTCAAGGCTGCCGAAAGAACGGTGGAAAGAAACCCTTTTAAAAATGCGGGAATGTGGGCTCAACACCGTTTCTACCTATGTTTTTTGGAATTATCACGAGGAAATTAAAGGGCAGTTTGATTTTTCGGGGAATAAGGATATTGCCGCGTTTTTGCAAATCTGCAAGGATATGGGGATACCCTGTATTATGCGTATCGGCCCGTGGTGCCACGGCGAGGTTATCCGCGGCGGCTTCCCGAAGCGCATCAACAAAATGGCGAAAAAGCGAAGCAATGACCCAAAATATCTTGCCGAAGTGCGGGATTTTTGGACAGGGTTATACAAAGAGGTCAAGCCGTTTTTAGACGGTGAGACCGTTATCGGGATTCAACTTGAAAATGAGTATACAGGCTCGACCGAGCATATCCGCACATTACGCAAAATTGCGGAGGAAATCGGCTTTAAAACCCCGTTTTTCACCATGACTGCGTGGCCTGCGGGCGTGCCCGACAATGATTTTTTGCCCACAATGGGCGGCTATCCCGACGCGCCGTGGATGATGGGCAAGAAAGCATTAAAGCCCAATAACCGCTTTGCTATAACACCTGCAAAAACCGAGGGCGAAATCGGCGGGGACTTATTCAAAAGCAACCAAGAGCAAAAGGGTGCGTATGATGATGTGCCCTATGCGTTTTGCGAAACTGGCCCCGGCAATCAGGTCACCCAGCACCGCCGACCGTACATCAGCGAAAAGGACGGCTACGGTGTGGGCTTTGCGAAATTTGCGAGCGGCGCGAATTGGCTCGGCTACTATATGTTCTGCGGCGGCGCAAATCCCAATGACCGCCTGATGCAGGAAAACCGTTTAACGGGTTACCCCAACAATTACCCGATTATTGACTACGATTTTCAAGCGCCCATAAGCCGTTACGGTGTCTGTCGCCCCCACGGTGACAGACTGCGGCTGATGCACTTGTTTATCAACGAATTTGACAAAGAAATCTGCACAAAGCAAGCCTATTTCCCAAAGTGGAAAAGCAACAACCCCAACGATATTTCTTTCTTAAAATGTTCGGTCAGAGCAGACGAGCAGGGGAGCGGCTATTTCTTTGTTTCCACCTATGAAAAAGGCTTGCAATATCAAGATTTTAAAGATGTAAATGTCACCTTTACAATCCGCGAAAACACCGTAACCTTACCGAAAATCGACATAAAAGCAGGCGCAATGTTTTTCTATCCTTTTCATATAAAACTCGGCTCTGTGCAGTTTGATTATATCCTTGCACAGCCTGTGGCAAAGACCGAAACGGACGGCAAAACAGTTTGTTATTTTGCCGAATGTGAGGGTATTGTGCCGAAATGCGCCGTAAACGGCAAGGAAATCCCCCTTGATTTTTCCGAAAGCGGCACGGAAATTGACGATGTCAAAATCATCGTTATTCCTTACGAAAAAGCAAAGCAATTTCATTTCATAAACGGCAAAGCCTGTTTTCTGGACGGTACGGTGTATTGCGACAAAAGCAAAATCTTTTGTGAGCAAGAAACTGCCACAGATCTCAAAAATACAATCACCCTTACAAAATGCAAAAAGCAGAAACTGCCCTACAATTACTATTTGTATTCCACAGGCAAACGCACCTATTATGCGTTAAAACTACCGAAGAATATACTCCGAAACCGCTTTGATGTGGTGCTGGAATTCTCGTTTGACGGGCTGAATTTACAGGTGTTCAGCGGCAACACGCTTATCAACGATTATTTTAACATTGACCGAAAATTCGTTATGCACTTGCGTGATTACAAGGACTATATCGAAAACAATCAAACACTGATTATCCGCACCGCACCAAAAACCAAATTCGGCATTTCCAATGTGTATAACGAAATCCCCGTACCGCTTCATTCAAACAAACTTGTGCTGAAAAGCGCAAAGGAAATAGGACTTTCAGAGGTGATATAGAAATGAAAAAGCAAAATCTTAGTACTTTTCAATTTTCCGTTACGGCGACAGAAAAAGAGGCAATGCAAAACGGCGTAACCGGAAAACTCGTGCAGATACCCCACACTTGGAATGTGGAAAACGGTACGGAAGAACTTTGCGGCACGGCGTGGTACAGCACGGAATTTGAGATTTCAGAGCCTGCATTTAAAACCGTGCTGCGGTTTCATGCCGTTTACCGTGACTGT
Organism: Candidatus Fimenecus sp.; assembly: GCA_051881395.1. GTDB lineage: Bacteria > Bacillota > Clostridia > Oscillospirales > Acutalibacteraceae > Fimenecus. Next base: position 1,696 of record JBJEPU010000218.1, on the reverse strand, counting down.
ACGGTGTATTTGAACGGCAAAGAAATTGCAAGACATTTTCACAGCGGCTATACGCCTTTTGAAGCGGATATTACGAAAAATGTAAAAATCGGAGCAAATTTACTTGTTGTAAAATGCAGTAACGCCTATTCCGACGATGCGCTTCCCCACGGTAAGGACTTCGATTGGGCAAACGACGGCGGCATTATTCGACCTGTGGAACTGATGGAATATAGCGAAAACGATGTTGCACATATTAGAATCGAAAGCACCATAACCGATTTTCTTGCTGACGGCAAAGGCAATGCAAAAATCGTTTGTGATTTGGATTTCTGCTCTAAAACACATTTGCCGTACAGCGTTTGTGTGAAAGAAAAGCAAAGCGGGAAGGCTGTTTTTAAACAGGAAAATCTCAGCGGCAACCGTATAGAATTCTGCTTAAACGGCATAACCCTTTGGAATACGGAAAATCCGTTTCTTTACACCCTTGAAACCGTGTGCGGTAACGAAATACATACTAAAAATTTCGGTGTGCGTAAAATCGAAGTGCGAAAAGATAAAATCTATTTGAACAACCGTGCAATACCTTTGCGCGGCGTGGAATGGATGCCCGGCAGCAATCCCGAATTCGGTATGGCAGAGCCGCAAAGTGAACTGCAAAAGAATTTGGAAATGCTTAAAGACTTACACTGCAATTTTACCCGCTTTCATTGGCAGCAGGACGATTTTGTCTATGATTGGTGCGATGAACACGGGCTTATGGTTCAGGAGGAAATTCCCTATTGGGGTTCGCCGAAAAACGCAGGTGAAAAACAACTTGCCGTTGCAAAAGCGCAGGCAGATGAAATGCTTTTGTACCATTTCAATCACCCATCTATTGTCTGTTGGGGTGTGGGCAATGAACTCGGCGGACGAAAAAAAGGCACAATCACTTATGTAAAGGCAATGGTGGCATATTTTAAAAGCAAGGACAGTATGCGCCTTGTCAACTATGTGTCGAATACGATAGGCTGGAAAACGCCTTTACAGTGTTGGTGTCAGTCCAAAGATGCAACCGTTTACGGCGACATTTGTATGTGGAACGAATATCTCGGCACTTGGTACGGGAATGTGAATTTTGACAAGGTATTCCGCCTTGTTCAAACGGAAAGCAGGGGCAAACCGCTTGTCAGTACCGAGTTCGGGCTGTGCGAGCCGCATTTCAAAGGCGGGGATGAGCGCCGAATAGAGATATACAAAGAGAAATTGGAATATTATAAAAAATACAACTTCACAGGGTGGGTATATTTTTCGCTGAACGATTACCGCACGCATGTGGGCGAATCGGGAGAGGGAAAGTTAAAACAGCGCATTCACGGCTCGGTGGATTTGTACGGTAACAAAAAACCGTCTTATGATTTTATAAAAACAAACAATAGGTGTGATAAAGAATGAATATGAACTTTGAAAACGCAATATTGCTGGATAGTGAAAATGCCAATGTTCCATGTGCATTCCGCATTTGTAAAAAAGAAAAGCGTTTCTGTATCGGCGTAAAGGTTCTGTCGGGTAACAAGGTGAAAGAAGCGGTGCTGTTGGGCGGCGAACACGGTTTCTCCGCAGATACACCCTTTTACGGCGACGGCTATCAAAAACTGACGCAATATAAAGGCACCCTCGCAAAATGTGCTACCCTTCCAGGCTACACCGACAAAGACCATTACAAACTGCCGCAGCC
>JBJEPU010000217.1:0-23933 GCA_051881395.1 Candidatus Fimenecus sp. | reverse complement strand
CCCCTACGACAAATCCCAATTTGTCCTTCCAAACAAAATGAAAAATCTCAAATCCCACAAACGCCCATAAAAAATCCCCCTCTTTTTGAGGGGGATACTTTTTATACTTCGTTACCGAATTATTCTTCGGTGTTTTTCGGTGCGGTTTCGGCATTGATTTTTTGCACTGCCTCCAAACGGCGTTCGTCCAAATCTTTGAGCATCTGCTCTTTAAACTTGCCGTGGACATTGAAGAAAATCAAAGAAATACCGTACAGGAAACGCGCAATGGCCGGCATAACGCAGAAAATAAACCAGAACCCGCGCAAAATACTGCTGTCGGTTTCGCGCACTACATTGCCGAACACATCTTTGTGCGCCGTGTAGCCGATCAGCGAAATCACAACGCCGGACAACAAACCGTTAATGGCGTTTGCCGCTTTTTGGAAATAGCCCGAAACGGTGGCAATCAGTGCCTCGTTGCGCACGCCGTATTTCCATTCGCCGTAGTCATACACATCGCCCTGCAAAATCGTGCCGACAACATTGATAACGGAGTTCGGCAGACCGCAGATGGTCAGCATAATGGTCATATATACAAGGTTTGCGACAATGCTGCCGCCGGAATCCCATTCGCCGAACGGTTTGTAGCCGATAATCCACATCAGCGTGTATGCCGCGCCGCCGAACAGACCTGCATAAATACCTAAGTTTCTTGCGCCGAATTTGCGAATCATTTTCGGCACCAAAGGCGTAATAATGAAACTCGGCATACCGGTGAAAATACTGGCAATCGAGGAGTAGGACAAAGCACCTGCGTTGTGCATCCAGAAGAATTTTTCATTGGAGGCGCCAATGCCTTTAAATCCGTTTAAGAAGTAATTCAACTGCAATACAAGCATCGGGCGGTTTTTAAACGCGATTTTAAAGGATTGCAGAATGCTGACTTCTTTCATTTGCTCACGCGAAGCCAGCGGCACGCGCTCACGCATGACGAAAAAGCCGTAAAACGCCGTTGCGGCGGAAATGATAACCATAATAACCGCGTAGCCCGAATACACATCCTGCATACCGACCGCATTGTTTGTCTGCCGCGGCAAAAGGTCAACGAAAAAGGGAAGAAGCCCCGGCAGTAATTGCCCGAACAGTTCCATAAACTTTTGTGCGGCGAGCAGGTTGTTGCGCTCGTTCACATTCGGTGTAATGTCAAACGGCAAAATCTGCCATACGCCGAAATAACTCATACCGAGGTTGTGCGCGAAAATCGCAATGACCGCCCAAATAACTTTGGAGGTGGTGGTCGCAAGGAACGAAGGCGTTGTGAACAGCATGACGATTGCAACCGCCCAAATCGGTGTTGCAATCATCAAATACGGCCGCAATTTGCCCCAACGCGTACGCGTGCGGTCAATAATCACGCCGGAAAGTGAGTCATCCAATGCGTCATACAGCATTTCCAAAAACATAATGATACCGTATGCTTTACCGGAAATGCCAAGGAAACTAATCATAAAGAACTGACGGTTGCCGTTGACAAACTCATTCAAATTCTTTTGCCCGAATGCCGTCAGCAAATAGGCGAACATCTCCCGCGGGCGCAAATACCGCCGATTTTGCGAAGAGGCTTTTTTTTCGGCTTGTTCTACTGCGGGTTCCGCAGTTTCCGTAGCGGTAACAGTTGTTGTTTCAGCCAAAACATCACTTCCCAATTTTCAACAAAAATAATACATTTAAAAATATATGTTATATATTACCATACTCTCTGCATGCTTGCAAGTAAAACTCTTCTGTGCAACAGTACAAATTCGGCTCAGTTTTTTGTATATTTTTTCGACTGTGCCACTGCCAAAGCGTCGCACCGTTCATTTTCGGGATGCCCTGCGTGCCCTTTGAGCCAAACAATTTTCACATCGTGCGTGTGATAAAGGGCTAACAGTTCTTCCCACAAATCGGGATTTAAGGCGGGCTTGCCGTCTTTCTTTTTCCAACCGCGCGCTTTCCAACTTTCCGCCCAACCGAGCGAAAGGGAGTCCGCCACATATTTTGAGTCGGTATACAGCGTCACCTTGCACGGGTATTTCAGCGCTTTTAAGCCCTCAATTACTGCCGTCAGCTCCATTTTGTTGTTGGTGGTGTTTGCGTCACCGCCCGAAAGTTCTTTTTCTTTTCCCTGACAGCGTAAAATCGCACCCCATCCGCCGGGGCCCGGGTTGCCCGCGCACGCGCCGTCTGTAAATAATTCAACCTCAGTCATCGCTTCTCCTTATAAAACTTCCGCAAATGCTTTCAGCGAGTCGCAAACCAGCGTGGCGCGGATATCGCTTTTTTCGTAACTTGCGCGGTCGGTTACGCCCGTCAGCACCAACACTGAGGGGATATTGTGCTTTTGCCCGATTAAAATATCCGTTTCCAAACGGTCGCCGATAAAGCAAAGCTCGTCCGGCGCACAGCCGAGGCGGTTGGTGAGATATTCTACCGTGTAGCGATGCGGCTTGCCCATGACAAGCGGCTCTTTGCCCGTCGAGGCCTTGATAAGCGCCATCATAGAGCCCGTGTCAGGCATAAACCCGTCCGCTGTCGGGCAGTTGAAATCGGGGTGCGTTGCAATATATTCGGCGCCGTTTGCAATGTAACGGCATGCGTTCCACAGTTTTTGATAGGTGAGGGTGGTGTCAAACCCCAACACCACAATATCGGGATTTTCTTTGACCAGCGGCACGCCCGCCGCCTTGAAATCCGCGGTCAATCGTTCATTGCCGAGCAGATATACCGTCTTGCCTTTGCGGTTTCGATTTAAAAAATCCGCAGTAACATGGGAAGAAATAATGATTTTTTCGGGCGGCACTTCGCACCCCATCTTGGAGAGTTTCTCGCGGCAAACTGTAACATTGTTTGAGGAATTGTTCGTAAAAAAGAAAAAGTCCTTGCCCAATTTCCGAACCCGCGCCAAAAAATCCAGCGCGCCGTCAATCAAATTGCCGTCGAGATAAAATGTACCGTCCATATCAATAATAAAATATTTGGTTTTTGAAAAAGCAGAGCTTTGCATAGTGCACTCCTAAAAACAGAATATAAAGCAGTATAGCATATTTTGCAAAAAAAGAAAAGCGCCCGCAGGCACTTTTCAAAAAAGCAGTTCGGGTACCCTACCATTGCACCGTCCAATATTCGTCAAACTGTAAGCCGATGCGGCAGTCGAGCCCCATTGCGTTTAAACACAAATACATCGGCAACGCGGATTGAATTTCCAACAGATTGCCCGTGGCTTTCTCCACCTTGATTGTGGAATACGCCCCATCATAGCGGCAAACGATATTCTCCAATTTCACCTTGCCGTTGACCGCCGACTCGATTTCCGCCTTGGTAATAACCGAGCCGACCGCGCCCGAGCCGTAGCCCGCATTGGGGTTTTCATCGGGTTTGACTTTCACAAAAATCGTATAGAAGTCGCCGCCGTCCTCGCAAAACGCCTCGTCTAAATCGGTTTCCGTTAAATGACAGTCCGTGCCGCGGGGGATAAAATTGTCATATATATCCGTGCGCGCCGTATAAACGGTATTCGGATTTTCTTCTTTTAAAAAGGAATTCATCAGCGATTTTGCCACTGTGCCGAGGAACGGGTTATTGCCTGCTTCCACCACGCCGTTATAATTTGTACCTTTTTTCTGTATTAAGGTCACCGAAGCGGCACTTTCCTTTGCCCGCGTAAGCGCCGCTTGATAATATGCGGCAATTTCGGCTTTGGTTTTCGGTGTTTGCAAAAGATTGACGGCAGGCGCGCTTTCTGTGGGCGCCGAAGATTCCGCTTGCACCGCCGACGGCAGTTCCGTCGGCAAAAAGGTTTCTGCGCTTGGGGCAGGGGGCACAGCCGGCACGGCATACAGATTCCCGTCCGCACCGAGGAAGGTGTTGCCCATGCGCATGATATGCACCGTTGCATATACAAGCAGGAAAAATAAAAGCAAAAATTCCGCCCGCAAAAAGGTGTCGGAAAATACTTTCCAAAGGCTTTCTGCCTTCCCTGTTTCTGTCTTTTTGTTGTTTCCTTGATTTTGCATGTACTTCCTCCGTCGCAGGACTGCCCGTCGTTCAATAAAATCCATATTACAGCACTTTTTTTCAAAAGTCAACATAAATCTATGGATTTACAGTCGGAAAGATGTTACAATAAATACAACATTATGCCAATTTTCGGAGGAGACTATGAAAAAACTGATTTCGTGGAATGTCAACGGCCTGCGCGCGTGCGTCGGCAAAAATTTCGAGGCGGAGTTTTTGACGCTTAACGCGGACTTTTTCTGCTTGCAGGAGACCAAATTGCAGGCAGGGCAGTTGGATTTGGAATTTGACGGCTATGTGTCGTTTTGGAATTATGCCGAGAAAAAAGGCTATTCGGGCACGGCGATTTTCGCAAAAGAGGCGCCGCTGTCGGTGACCTACGGTATGCACGACGTGTATTACGACAACGAAGGGCGCGTCATCACGCTTGAATATGATACCTATTTTGTGGTGACCTGCTACACGCCAAACGCGCAGGACGGCTTAAAGCGCATCGAATACCGCATGAGCTGGGAGGACAAATTCCGCAACTACTTGTTGGAATTGGACAGCCGCAAGCCCGTCATTTTCTGCGGGGACTTAAATGTCGCACACGAGGAAATCGACCTGAAAAATCCGAAGACCAACCGCGGCAATGCAGGCTTTTCCGATGAGGAGCGCGGCAAATTTACAGAGCTGTTGGAAAGCGGCTTTGTCGATACCTTCCGGTATTTTTACCCCGACCTTACGGGCGCATATTCGTGGTGGAGCTACCGCTTTAACGCGCGCGCAAACAATGCGGGTTGGCGGATTGACTATTTTTGCGTGTCCGAACGGTTAAAAGACAAACTGGTCAGCGCCTCCATTCACAATGAGATTTTCGGTTCTGACCATTGCCCCGTGGAATTGATTATCGAGGTATAACTATGTCTATGACTTACCGTGAAGCGGTGGACTATATCCATTCGCTGTTGGCCTTCGGCATCAAGCCGGGGCTGTCGCGTATTTCGGCGCTTCTGGAAATGCTTGGCAACCCGCAAAACGATTTGCGCTTTGTGCATATTGCGGGCACCAACGGCAAGGGGAGTACCTCGACAATGCTCAGCGAAATCTTGAAAGACGCGGGGTACAAAACGGGGCTGTTCACTTCGCCCTATGTTTTCTCGTTTTGCGAGCGTATCCAAATTAACAATCAAAACATACCGGAAGACCATCTTGCCGCCGTCACCGAACGCGTCAAAGCGGCAATCGAGGCTTTAAACGGGCAGAATATTGTACCGACCGAGTTCGAGGCGATTACCGCCGCGGCGCTGTTGTATTTCAAAGCGCAAAACTGCGACTATGCCGTCATGGAGGTCGGCTTGGGCGGGCGGTATGACTCGACCAATATTATCCCGGTACCCGCGGTGTGCGTAATCACTTCGATTTCGTTGGACCATACCCAAATTTTGGGCGATACCGTCGAGCAGATTGCCGCCGAAAAAGCGGGGATTTTAAAAAACGGCAGTATTTGCGTGACCACCTCGGCACAAGACCCGAAAGCGCTTGCCATTCTGCAAAAGACTGCCGCCCAAACCCATTGTAAATTGACGGTTGCGCCACTCCAAACTGCCGAGATAGTATCGGAAACCATTTCGGAAACCGTATTTGCCTACGGCGGCGAAACCTACCGTTTGCCGCTTATCGGCCGCCATCAGGTGGAAAATGCCGTCGGGGTTATCGAAGCGGCGAAGTGCCTGCCGCGCGTGACAGGCGAAAACATCAAAAACGGCATACAAAATACAAAAATGCGCGGGCGAATGGAGTACCGCAAAAGCACGCCGCCGATGCTGTTGGACGGTGGGCACAATCCCGAATGTGCCGCCGCACTTGCGGCAGTACTTCGGCAATTTGCACCTGCAAACATCACCGCGCTCGTCGGAATGATGGCGGACAAGGACTGCGAAGCCTATTTGCGCACGGTTTTGCCGTTTTGCAAAAGTGCGGTGTTCACAAAACCCGAAAATCCCCGTGCCGCCTCGCCCGAAGCACTTGCGCAGACGGTATCGGATTTGCCGTTGCAAACCTTCACGGCAGAGAATCCGCAAAACGCCTTGCACCTTGCGCGCGAACAGACAAAAGCGGACGGGCTGTTGCTTGTTTGCGGCTCGTTTTATTTGCTGTCGGACTTGTTCGGGTGATTTTTCGTTTCCGTGCTTGCACAATGCGTTGTGCTATGCTAAAATATCCAAAATTCATTTTAGAGGTACTTTTATGCAAACTGATTTTTATGAGGACAGACTGCGCGTTTATCTTGAAATGTTACAAGAAACGTCCTGCGAAGAATGTGTGCCGCTGGACGGGTTTCTCTATAAGCCCTGCGGCTATAAAACGGGAAACAATTTGCCCGTGATTGACAAAAGCTTTCGGCCGTTTTCGGCGCACGAGCGTTGGGGCGGCGAAAAGGATTGCCACGCGTGGTTTTACAAGCGCGTCGAAATCCCCAAAAGTATGCGTTCGCGCAATGTGGAACTGCACATTTCCACACAGGTGGACGGCTGGGACGCAATCAATCCGCAGTTTATCGCCTATGTGGACGGCATTTTGGTGCAGGGGTTAGATGTCAACCACCGCGAAATCTTCCTTGACAACGCCAAACCCGCGTATGAGATTTACATATATGCTTACGGCGGCAAAGAGGCACAGTATTTGGAGTTTAATGCCCAATTGCGCGTGTATGACGAGGCATTGCGCAAGCTGTGCTATTCTCTTGCGGTGCCGTATGAAACCACCTTATTGCAAGACCCCGCAGAAAAGGACTATATCGACACAAAAACCCATATTATCCATGCCGTAAATCTGCTCGATATGCGCGTGCCCCATTCCGAAGAGAGCCGCAAAAGCGTGCAAAAAGCCCAACAGTATTTGGACGAGGTGTTTTACGGTAAGGAAAGCCGCCAAAGCGGCGTAAACGCCATTTGTATCGGGCATACACACATTGATGTTGCGTGGCTGTGGACGCTTGCGCAAACACGCGAAAAGGTTTTGCGCTCGTTTTCCACCGTGCTTGCGCTGATGAAAAAGTACCCCGAATATAAATTTATGTCGAGCCAAGCGCAACTGTATAAATACTTAAAAGAAGAATCCCCCGAACTGTACGCCGAGGTCAAAGAAATGGTGCGGCAAGGCCGTTGGGAGGTCGAGGGCGCCATGTGGGTCGAGGCGGATTGCAACCTCTCCTCGGGCGAAAGTTTGGTGCGCCAAATTCTCTACGGCAAAGCGTTTTTCAAAGAAGAATTCGGCGTTGACTCCAAAGTCCTTTGGCTCCCTGATGTGTTCGGATACAGTGCCGCGTTGCCGCAAATCCTCAAAAAAAGCGGCGTGGACAGTTTCGTTACTTCCAAAATCGGTTGGAACGAAACCAACCAAATGCCCTACGACACCTTTTGGTGGCAGGGGATTGACGGCACGGAGGTGTTCACCTTCTTTATGACCGCGCAAGACCGTGTCCGCGGCGTTTCGCCTGCCTGCAATGTGACGTATAATGCGAAATTAAACCCCTGCCAGTTGATGGGCGCGTGGGACCGGTATCAGCAAAAAGACCTCAACAACGAGGTGCTCGTGACCTTTGGCTACGGCGACGGCGGCGGCGGACCTATCGTCAAGGATTTGGAATACTACGATATGCTCAAACGCGGCGTAACGGGCGTGCCCAAAGCCAAAATGGAATTTGCGGGCAGTCTGCTTTCGCGCGTGCGGCAACGGGCGCTTGACAATCCGAAAACCCCGCGCTGGCAAGGGGAATTGTATCTCGAATATCACCGCGGCACCTATACCTCGCAGGCGCAGAATAAGCGTTTTAACCGCAAAAGCGAGTTCTTGTATGAGAAGGCGGAGACCTCGGCAATTCTCAATCATATTTTGACGGGCGCAGAGTATCCCGCCGAAATTCTGCACGACGGCTGGGAAACGATTTTATTAAATCAGTTTCACGATATTATCCCCGGCTCATCTATTCACGAGGTGTACGAGGTTTCTGCCGAGCAGTACCGCGACATTCTCAAAAAAGGTGACCGCGTCATCAAACAGCAAGTTGCAAATGTCGTGGGCAATATCGGCACCGACGGCGGCATGGTGATTTGTAATCCGCTTTCCTTCCAAGCAAGCGGCACGGTGCGCCTGAATGGCAAAAGCGTGTATGTAGAGAACATTCCCGCCAAGGGCTACAAGGTAATTCCCGAGCCGAAGGTGCGCGGCGTGGTGCAAACGGCAAAGGATTATATGGAAAATGACTTTTTCCGCATAGAGCTTGACAAAACCGGCGCGTTTACAATGATTTACGATAAACGAAACAGCCGCGAGGTGTTGAAAGCGGGCGCGCGCGGCAATGTGATGACCGCATATGAGGATTTCCCGCGGGATTATGATAATTGGGAAATCAGCAATTATTATACCGATAAATCCTGGGAACTGTCCGCCGAAGCCAAAATCAAATGCATTACCGACGGCGCGCGTGCGGGTGTCGAAGTGCGCAAAACCTTTTTGCAAAGCGAAATCGTGCAGAAAATTTGGCTGTATGACGACATTGCCCGTATTGATTTTGACACGGAAATCGAGTGGAACGAAAGCCATTTGGTCTTAAAAACCGCGTTCCCCGTAGAGGTGAATGCCGACAAAGCAACCTACGAAATTCAGTTCGGCACGGTGGAGCGCCCCACCCACAAAAACACAAGCTGGGACGCCGCACGGTTTGAGGTCTGCGCGCACAAGTTTGTTGATTTGTCGGAATACGGCTACGGTGTTTCCCTGCTTAACGACTGTAAATACGGCCACGATATTCACGACGGCGTTATCCGTCTGACCATGCTCAAATGCGGCACCTATCCTGACGAAACCGCCGACCGCGGGCATCATACCTTTACCTATTCTTTGTACCCGCACGCGGGCGATTTCCGCGCCGCCGGCACGGTACAGCAGGCGTATCTGTTAAATCAGCCGATGTCCGCCTGCAAGGTGCAAAAGCAAAACGGCACATTGCCCGAAAGCTATTCGTTGCTTTCTTTGAACCGAGAAAATGTGATTGTGGAAACGGTCAAAAAAGCAGAGCACAGCGAAGCGGTGGTCGCGCGGCTGTATGAAGCGTATAATCAGCGCACCGAAGTGACCTTAACAGCGGGCTTTGATTTCCAAAAAGTGTATTTGTGCGATTTGCTCGAAAACGAGGAAACCGAATTGCAGCCCGACGGCAGAACCGTCACCCTGCCCGTAAAACCCTTTGAAATCATTACATTGAAATTTGAACGGTAAGAATACCGCCTTGTCAGGGTCGGCGTCTCGACGACCCGAAAATGAATGAAAAATGAATAATGAAAAATGAAAAATTGTAGGGAACGGTCTTGACCGTTCCGCAAACCTCCCCACTTGTTGGGGAGGTGGCACGGCGTAGCCGTGACGGAGGGGTAAAATCATATCAAATTACGCGGGCGAACGCAGTTCGCCCCTACAAATCGTAGGGAACAACCTTAGTGTTGTTCCGCGAACAAAATACAATGCGTGTCGGTAGGGCGGGTGGCTTGCCCCCGCCGCAAAGTCTGCTGTCATTGAACGGCGGGGGCAAGCCCCCGCCCTACCGATAAACAATTTAATAGAATAAATCAAAAACAGGCTATGCGTAGACGAATAGTAGCACGCATAGCCTATTCTTTTACTGCTTTGTATGGTATCCTAATGCCATAACCACTGCGGAGGTGTATTATGGATACGGAATTATTGTTTGCAATACGCAATCGAATTTTGGAACTGTGCGGCGAACAAAATTTTACTATCAATGAAATCGCAAATAAAGCGGATATCCCACCGTCAACTGTAAAAAATATTATTTACTGTAAAAGTAAAAAGCCAAAAATGTCAACCATCAAAAAAATATGTGACGGTTTTGACATCACCTTAGGTGAATTTTTCTCCACGCCCGAATTTGACGCGCTCGAACAGGAAATACAATAAATTAAAATACATTTACTAAAAAGCAACCCATTCAGTTGGGTTGTTTTTTGCGTACGTACGTATACGCGTGTGCGTAGAATTGCATACACTAATATCGGTGATGATATGGGTGTAAAAGATGCAATTGTACAAAGACTTCAAAATGTATGTGCCGAACGGCAAATGACTTACAATGCCTTGGCAAATTCGGCGGGCGTAACACCGTCCACAGTTTATAGCCTGATGTCAGCGGAATACCGTGATTTGTCCGTCGTCACATTGAAAAAACTTTGCGACGGGCTTGATATCACGCTCGGTGAATTTTTCTCCACGCCCGAATTCGACGCGCTCGAACAGGAAATCCAATGAACGGCGAAACGGTAAAACACCTTTGCGACCGTGCGCTGTGTGCGGTGTTCCCGCGCCGTTGCCTTTATTGCGGCGTGCCGATTGTGCCCGAACACACGGTTTGCGACGATTGCTTGGAACATTTGCCGCGCATTTCGGCGCCGATATGCCCGCTTTGCGGACACCAAAAGGCGGACTGTGTTTGCAAACAGCACAAATTGCAGTTCAAGGCAGTCTGCGCGCCGTTTTATTATGAGGACGCCATTCGCACGGCGGTGTATCGGTATAAATTTGAAAACAAGGACTTTTTAGCGTCGGATTTTGCACGCGATATGGCGGAGACGGTGCGGCGCGAATATGCCGAAATGCAGTTTGACTGCATGACCTTTGTCCCGTTCACGAAAAAGCAGTTGCGCACACGCGAATGGAATCCCGGCGAAACGCTGGCACGCGCCCTCTCAAAGGAACTGAATTTGCCGTGTTTCACACTGCTCGAAAAACTCTATGAAACCGAAAGTCAGCATACATTATCCGCCCGTGCGCGCACGGGCAATGTGTTCGGCGTATTTGAAGCGTGCAATCTCGAAAATGTGCAGGGCAAAACGGTTTTGCTGGTCGATGACATCAAAACCACGGGCGCAACGCTTTCGGAATGTGCCAAAATGTTGAAATTAGGCGGGGCAGAGGCGGTGTATGCCGTGACCTTTGCCGTCACGCGCCGCAAAGAAAAGGAAAAACGCCCCGCGGACGAAATCGGTTGACAAACCGACAAAAAAACGCTATACTAATACGAAACTGCATCTGAAAAACGCTTTGACGAAGAGTAAGATTTTAGAAATTCCCTTTTCAGAGAGCCACCGGTAGCTGTAAAGGCGGTAGGGGAGCAAAATCCGCGTCGCTTCCGAGCGGTCTTGCCGAACAGGGCAGGGGGCTTTCCCCGTGAAGGTTAAGCAAGAACATTTCGCCTGTGTTAAAGGCTGTAAGCGGTCGCCGTACTCGGCGGCAATTTGAGTGGTACCACGGATTTTTTCGCCTCATACAGTTGTATGGGGCGTTTTTTATCGGGTGTATAGAATGGATTTGCCGCAAAGAAAGCATCCACGGCTGAAAAATTATGATTACAGCAGTAACGGGTGCTATCACATTATTATTTGTATTGAGAACAAATCGGTGCGCTTATCTACGGTAGGGCGGGGGCTTGCCCCCGCCGCCGCAGAAGTGCATTTAACCAAATACGGTCGGATTTTTAAAGAAGAGCTTTTGGCGTTGGAACAGCGGTATTCTATTGTGAAAATTGATAAATACTGTATTATGCCCGATCATGTGCATATCCTCTTGTCGATTGATGATTTCGGGAAAACGGCGGGGGCAAGCCCCCGCCCTACCGTAGACGGTTGTGTGCGTGTGGTCAAATCCATTTCCGCACGGCGGTTTAACAAGGCGGATAATACACCCGGCAGAAAGGTTTTTCAAACCTCGTTTTATGATGAAATTATCGGCAGTTCCGCATATTATCAAGAGGTATGGCGCTACATTGACGAAAACCCAATAAAATGGTTGATAACAAAACAAAAAATATAATAAGTAATATATACGGGAGGAATTTTATGTCCAAGGAACTTGAAAAACAATACAATCCCAAAAATGTCGAGGACAGAATTTACAAAACCTGGCTCGACAACAAATACTTCCACGCCAAGCGCGAAGCGGGCAAGGAAACCTATACCATCGTCATTCCGCCCCCCAACATCACAGGGCAACTCCATATGGGGCACGCGCTCGACAACACCTTGCAGGATATTCTCATTCGCTATCACCGTATGGCGGGGTATGATACCCTGTGGTTGCCGGGCACGGACCACGCCTCTATTGCCACCGAGGCAAAAATCGTCGAAGCAATGAAAAAAGAGGGCGTCACCAAAGAGGATTTGGGGCGCGAAAAATTCTTGGAGCGCGCGTGGGATTGGAAAGCCCGGTACGGCGGCAGAATTATTGAACAGCTCAAAAAAATGGGCTCTTCCTGCGATTGGGACAGAGAGCGTTTTACGCTTGACGAGGGCTGTAACAAAGCCGTCAACGAGGTATTCTGCAATCTGTATGAAAAAGGGCTGATTTACCGCGGCGAGCGCATCATCAACTGGTGTCCGCATTGCTTGACCTCGATTTCCGATGCCGAGGTCGAATACGAGGACCAAGCAGGGCATTTTTGGCATTTGCGCTATCCGTTTAAAGACGGCAGCGGTTATTTGGAGCTTGCCACAACCCGCCCCGAAACGCTTTTGGGCGATACGGCAGTGGCAGTCAATCCCAACGATGAACGCTATAAAGATTTGGTCGGCAAAACGCTCATTCTGCCGATTGTGCACCGCGAAATCCCCGTGATTGCCGACGAGTATGTCGAAATGGACTTCGGCACGGGCGTGGTGAAAATCACACCTGCCCACGACCCCAACGACTTTGAAGTGGGGCTTCGCCATAATTTGGAGGTCATCAATGTTTTAACGCCCGACGCGAAAATCACCGACGATTATCCGCAATATGCGGGAATGGACCGCTATGAAGCGCGCAAGGTGATTGTCAAAGACCTTGAAGCCGAGGGCGCACTTGTCAAAATCGAGGACTACTCCCACAATGTCGGCACCTGCTACCGTTGCGGCACGACCGTAGAACCGCGCGTTTCCAAGCAGTGGTTTGTGAAGATGAAGCCTCTTGCAGGCCCTGCGATTGACGCGGTGAAAAACGGTGAAACCAAATTTGTGCCCCAGCGCTTTGAAAAGATTTATTTCCATTGGCTTGAAAATATCCGCGATTGGTGTATTTCCCGTCAGCTTTGGTGGGGGCACAGAATTCCCGCGTGGTATTGCGCCGACTGCGGCGAAATTACCGTTTCCCGTACCGCGCCCGACGCTTGCGCGCACTGCGGCAGTCAAAATATCGAGCAAGACCCCGACACGCTCGACACTTGGTTCTCCTCTGCGCTGTGGCCGTTCTCCACGCTCGGCTGGCCCGAAGAAACCGAGGATTTCAAGCATTACTATCCCACCAATACCCTCGTGACAGGCTACGATATTATCCCGTTCTGGGTCATGCGTATGATGTTCTCGGGGATTGAACAGACCGGCAAAGCGCCGTTTAATACCGTGCTCATTCACGGGCTTGTGCGCGACGCACAGGGCAGAAAGATGTCCAAATCCTTGGGCAACGGCATTGACCCGTTGGAGATTATCGACAAATACGGCGCGGACGCTCTGCGCTTTACACTCGCCACGGGCAACAGCCCCGGAAACGATATGCGCTTCTCGGACGAGCGCGTGGAAGCCAGCCGCAACTTTGCCAATAAGATTTGGAACGCAGCGCGGTTTATCTTAATGAATTTAGATGAAAACGAGCCCGCACCCTATATCCCTGAAAATCTCTCTTTGGAAGACAAGTGGATTTTGAGCCAATACAACCGTTTGGTGGCAGGGGTGACAGACTCCCTCGAAAAATACGAACTCGGTATGGCGGTGCAGAAGCTTTACGACTTCATTTGGGATGTGTTCTGCGATTGGTATATTGAAATTGCCAAAATCCGCTTGAACGGCGACGATGCGGCGGCAAAAGCAACCGTCAAAGCCGTGCTTGTATATGTGATGTCGAACACCTTAAAACTGTTGCATCCGTTTATGCCGTTTATCACCGAGGAAATTTGGCAGACGCTCCCGCACGAGGGCGAAAGCATTATGATTTCCCCGTGGCCCGAAACCGACAGCGCGCTTTGCTATGAAGCCGAGGAAAGCGAAATGGAGCGCATTATGACCGCGATTAAAGCGGTGCGCAACCGCCGTGCGGAAATGAATGTCGCGCCGTCGAAAAAGGCGCAGGTGTTTATTGAAACCGCCTACGGCGACACCTTCCAAAAGGGTACGGTGTTCTTTGTGCGCTTGGCATCTGCAAGTGAAGTGACCGTTGCGGAAAAGGTTGACGGTATGGACGACGCGGTTTCCATCATCACCGAAAGTGCGCGCATTTATATCCCGATGGACGAATTGGTTGATTTTAAAGCCGAGCTTGCGCGCTTGGAAAAAGAGAAAAAAGCCGTACAAAAGGAACTCGATTTTGTCAACGGCAAACTCAACAACGAAAACTTCGTTTCCAAAGCACCCGCCGCCGTGGTCGAAGGTCAGCGGCAGACAAAAGCACAGCTTGACGAAAAAATGGCGCTGATTGAAGAAAGCATTCAAAAAATCAGCAAAAAATAACAAAGGCAAAACCGAAAAATCCTACGCAGGAGAATTTCTTGCGTGGGATTTCCTTTTTCTTTATGCTTTTGTAATATTTCCCGCGGCGGTTTAACCCTTTTTAAACTTTTCGGTCACGGTTTCTCTGTATTTTGTGCATACAATAAAAGACGAAGCAAACAAAATGTATGTGCAAAGGAGAAAGAACAATGAATATTTTGGTTACGCTCAATTCCGGCTATGTAAACCCGCTTTGCGTGATGCTTCGTTCCTTAACACAAAGCAATCCGCGTACGGTATTTGATATTTATGTTGCCAATACCGATTTGACCGAAACGGATTTTGACGCGATCGGCAAAGCCGTCGAGGGCAGTGGCAGTCGCGTGATTTCGGTGCGCGTACCTGCCGAATTGTTCCGCGATGCCCCGATTTTAAAGCGTACCGCGAAAGAAACCTATTACCGCCTGTTTGCCGCCGCGTATCTGCCGAAAGCGTTGGACCGCATTTTGTATATCGACCCCGACACGCTCATTCTCGGCAATCTTACGCCGCTTTACAATGTGCAGTTCGGCGATTGCTTTTTTGCGGGCTGTGGGCATTTAACCTCGTTTGCGAATTTTGTCAATGTGGCGCGGCTCGGTATGCACCCGAAAAGTGCGTATATCAACGCGGGTGTTCTGATGATGAATTTGCGTGCCCTGCGCGCCTTTTTCTCTCCCGAAGAAGTCTTTGCCTGTATCCGTCAGCACCCGCACAGCCTGTTTTTGGCGGACCAAGATGTTTTAAACGCGCTGTACGGCGAACGGATTTTGCGGTTGGATGAAAATATCTATAATTTGGACGAGCGTTGTTTCCGCCGATTGGTCAAGCGGTACGGCAAAGCGGCGGCAATGGAGTTTGTGCGGCAAAACACCTGCATTCTGCATTATAACGGCAAATACAAACCGTGGCGTGAAACCTATAAAGGCGATTTGGATTGCTTTTATCCCGTGCGCACGCGGCAAACGGCGGTGCAACGGTATGCGCAGTAAAACGGATTGGCAACGGCTGTGCCCACAGCGCCTCAAATTCAAAAAGCCGACGCGCCGCAAACTATTGACCGCACTGTTACCGATAGGGATTTGTCTGCTGTGCGGGATTGTTTTGTATATCGTATTCGGTAAAAAATTGCTGTTACTTGTCACCGAGCCACAGGTGTTCAGAGCCAAGCTCGATACATACGGCGCTTGGGGAGAGGTTGTGTTTGTATGTGTCCGCACGGCGCAAACGGTGTTTAAATTTATCCCTGCCGAGCCGTTAGAGGTTGCCTCGGGTTATGCATTCGGGATGTTCGGCGGGCTCATGTGGTGTATGCTCGGCACACAACTCGGCAGTGCGGTGATATTGCTGTTATCCGCGCGGTACGGGGAACGGTTTGTGTCGGTATTCGTCGAGCCGGAAAGTTTGTCGAAATTCGGCTTTTTGCAGGAAAATCCGCGCACAAAGGTACTGCTGTTTTTGATTTACTTAATCCCCGGCGCACCGAAGGACTTGCTGACCTATTTTGTGCCGCTGACGGGTATACATTTGCCGACTTTTTTGGCGCTGACGACCGTGGCGCGCATACCGAGTATTTTGACTTCCACAATGTGCGGGGCGTATTTCGGCGAAAAAAACTATCTTGCCGCCGCCGCGGTGTATGCGGCAACGCTACTGCTCAGCGGCGTGGGCATTCTTGTGTACCGCCGCCTGTCTAAAACCGCTGTTATAAAACAGAAGTAAGCAAAGAAAAACCGCCTATCCGATTTCGGTAGGCGGTTGTGTTTCGGCTTGCCGCAATTATTTCTTATGATACCGCAGTGCACAAATGTCATCGCCCTTGGCAATGCATTTCGGCAAATCCAACACACTGCCGTAGCATTCCCCGATGCCGTGGTCGCCGCACATCGCAATATCGCAGAGTTTTGCGATTTCCTCGTCGGTGCAACCCGCGTTCTGCCACGCTTTCACGAGCGGGCAGTAGTGGAAATCAATAGACAGCTTGTCGTCGGTGCTTTCGACAATCTTCATTTCAAATACCAACTGTGCAGGCTTTGAAAACAGCGTCTTGCGAAGCCCTTTTAAGCTATCGGTTTTCCCTTTTTTGACCAAATCCGCGCCTTGCGTCAGCCCACAGCGGCGCACGGCGGCACTGCCGAAATCTTCCCAGTCAAGCCCGCGCTTGCCTGCCTCGTCGCACAGCAAATACAGCCAAAACGCGCGGTGTTCCAACTGTGCGCGAATGGCTTGCAAGGCCGCATTTTTGTACTTCGGTTCGTTTTTTACTTTGCTCATTTTTAAGACTTCCTTATGTAATAATTTGTTTTTTTAAAGTGGCATTTCCATATCCCTGTGCGGAATTCTGCCGTCCAAATATTCCGCGCCGTATTCTTGAAAACCGAATTTGTTGTAAAACGGAACGGCATAACTTTGCGCGCTGACATAGGCGCGCACAGCGCCCTCTGCTTTCGCTTTTTCCAAAAGCGCCGAGACGATTTCTGCCCCCAAATGCTTGCCACGGTATGCTTTCAATACCGCGATGCGTCCTAATTTTGCCGTGCCGTCCGAAAGCAGCACCAGCCGCCCCGTTGCAACGGGCGTTTCCCCGTCAAACAGCACAAGATGCGGGCAAGCCTTGTCGTAATCGTCAAATTCTTCTTGGAGTGTGTAGCCCTGTTCCTCGACGAAAACGGTTTTGCGCACTGCGGCAGACGGCGCATACTCCTCGCCGCTTTCGTACCATACTGCTCGGGTCATTCGGTTTCACCTTCTAACGGCTTCATTGCAAATCGGAACTTTAATTCGTCTTTAAAGGTAAAACGGTATTTTTCAAGCGCGTCCGGCCCGCACGCATTGGAGCCCGCCCCGCGCATGAAGCCGTCAATGGACAAAAATGTGGTATTCTGCGCGCGCAAATCCTCGCGGTGCTTTGCCTCGCACAGCAAGCTTTGTGTGTATTCGTGTACACTGAAACTGAATTTCGGCATGCCGATGAATTCCACGCCGCAACCGTTTTTATCAAACAAACGCAAATACTTTGTGCCGCCGTGGTTGCCGTTGTCTTGCGGTTTAATGTAATTTTCGTGCATTTCCCGTACGGTACTGCGGTACACGCCGATTGGCGACTGCGCATTAAAGTCACACATATTTTCCGCTTGCCCTCTGCCGTAGTATTCCACATAGGAATCGGCTTTCGGCAACTCCACCGTCACACCGAAGCGCGGCAAATCCTTTGCACCGAACCACTTGCGCGTAAGCGTCGCTTCGACCTTTACCGTGCCGTCGGGATATACCGCGTAATCCAAAACGCAAATATACCAAACTGCCAAGCCGTTTGTGAGTTTATATTTCACTTTGACGGCGATGTGGTCATTGACCTCTTTTGCCGCAATGCCGAGGAATGTAGGCTTAACCTGCGGCAGTTTTTTGCGGTTCCATTTCGGCGTCCACGCATACGAGTCATTGTCAATCGGTGCACGGTAAATGCTCGGCACGAAGCCCGCAACACCGCCCGCAGGCAGAACATTCAGCCGTTCTTTCCCGAAGGCTTTATAGCTTTCCATCACGCCGCTTGCCTTGTCAAAAATCACCGTGCAGTCGGGCGAGGACAAAACAAATTTGCCGTCCTGCTCGTTTAACAAAATCTTTTTCCGCTTGTCAATGGGGAGCGCGGGCGCGGCGTCATTGAGTACAAATTGCTCGTGGGCAATTTCTTCGCCGCTTTCCTTGTTAGTATAGGTGATGTTTAACAGATAATCCTTTTCTTTGTCCGTGCAAACCGCAGGAATGGTGTAAAGTTCTTCGCCTTGCGGCGGAATTTCCAACGAAAAACTGCCAAGCCCCGCTTTTTCACCGTCCTCTAAAAGCGTCCAGTGCATTTCGATATAGTCAGACGGACGGAAACGGTTTGTATTGATGAATTTATAAGTTTGCGCGTCCATTTTTACAGCGCGCAAGGGGCGGTAGACCTCTTTCATTTCCAACGCACCCGTGTGCGGTGTGCGGTCGGGGTAGAACAGTCCGTCCACGCAGAAGTTGCCGTCATGCATTTCCTCGCCGTGGTCACCGCCGTAGGTGTATTCGTATTTGTAGGTTTTGTCGCCCTTATCGTGATACACCGCATGGTCGCAGAATTCCCAAATACAGCCGCCCATCAGCTTGTCGCTCGAATAGAACACCTGCCAATAGTCCTCTAAGGAGCCGGGTCCCACGCCCATGGCGTGCGCGTATTCGCACAGGTAAAACGGCTTGCCGTTGTATTTGTCGCCGCGTGCGCCGTCGCGTACCTTCACCACATCGGCAATTTCGGTATACATTTCCGACACCACATCGTACGCCGCGCGGTCGGTACGAATAACCCCCTCATAATGCACGGGGATTTCAGGGCAGACTTTTTTGAGATAATCACGGCACGCGTCTTGGTTGCGGTAGCCGCCCGATTCGTTGCCCAACGACCACATCGTAATCGACGGGTGGTTGCGGTCGCGCAGATACATTCTCTGCACGCGGTCCACATAACGCGCTTCCCATTTTTCGTCGTGGCTTAACAAATTCGGCTTATATAACTTGTGCGGTCCGATAGAGCCCGTGCCGTGCGTTTCAATGTCGGCCTCGTCTACAATATATAACCCCATTCGGTCGGCAAGCGCCAACAATATCGGGTCGGGGGGATAGTGCGAAGTGCGTACGGTGTTGACGTTATATTGCTTCATCAGCGTCAAGTCTTTTAAAATGTCCTGCGCCGTCATCACATAGCCTGTAACAGGGTGGCTGTCGTGATGGTTGACGCCTTTCATTTTCACGGCTTTGCCGTTGAATTTGAACACATCGCCGTCAATGGTCACGCGCTTAAAGCCCGTCACATTGCGCACCGCGCTGACGGTTTCATTTCCGCTTTTCAGCGTCAGCAGTAAGTCATAGACGGTCGGCACTTCGGCGTTCCATTCCGTAACGGCTAAGTCGGCAAAAGAAAATACCGTTTGCGCCGCCGCGTCCACAGTGCTTTGTGCCAAAACCGTGTCACCGTCATATAAAACGGCAGAAAGGGTATACCCATCCGTCTCACCGAATACCGACGCAGTGACGGTCAGTGCGTATTTGCCGTTTTTCTCTTTTTTCGTTTTAATTTCGTAATCAAGAATGTCGGTTTTGTTGAATTGATACAGTAAAACATCGCGGAAAATCCCCGTCTCGCGGAACATATCCTGACATTCCAGATATGTGCCCGTGCAGTAGCGGTGCACCACGCACAGCAGTTCATTTTCGCCGACCGCCACATATTTGGTAATGTCAAATTCCGCCGTGTTGTGCGCACCCTCGCTGTACCCGACGGTTTTGCCGTTTACATATACATCCACACACGGCGCCACGCCCAAAAAACTCAAAATACAGCGTTTTTTGAGGGTGCTGACAGAAAATGTTTTTCTGTAAACGCCCACCGCCATATCTGCGGGCAGTTCGGGCGGCATCAAATGAAATTCATAGCGGGAATTTAAGTAAACCGGCGGCCTGTACCCCGTGCGTTGCCACGTTGAGGGTACCGAAACGGTGTCAAATTGCACAGTTTCCGTATCGAAATCCGTCGGCAAAAGTGCGAGCGCATCGTAATACTTAAACTGCCATTCCCCCGAGAGTACCTGTACCTTGTCGCTCTCATAGCGTTCGGTGCACGCGTCGGTTTTCCGCAGTGCGGTTTCGTCGCCGTACGGAATAAAGTACGCGCGCCCGTCCAATTTCCCCGCTTGCAGCATATCGAAATTGCGGTAATTGTCGCGGTTTAGAATGTATTGCATAAGATTGCCCCCTTTGCATTACTATACACAATAATACTACCATATTTTACACGCCTTGACAATCCGTATTTTACAATTCATAATAGAAATCGGAAAAGGAGTGAAACGGGTATGTCCTATGCAAAGCTTTCTTGGAATACAGATACCTACAATCGGTTTTTGCAGGATTTACAAGCCCTTGCCGACCCGCAATACAAAGCGTTTCACGCGCGCATTTGCAAAACTTCGCGTGCCGAGATTTTAGGCGTGCGCACGCCCGACACGAAACGCATCGCCAAAGAAATTGCAAAAGGCGATGCGGATACCTTTTTGGCGCTGTGCGGCGACACTTATTATGAGGAATTGCTGATAAAAGGTTTTGTTTTAGGCTTTCAAAAAAAGATGATTTTTGAAAAACGCGAAAATTTAGACGCGTTTGTTCTGCAAATCGACAATTGGGCAGTTTGCGACGGCTTTTGCGCCGCATTAAAGCCGAAACAAACGGAATATCCGTATTTGTACGATTGGTGTTGTACCTTGCTGCAAACAACAGGGGAGTACACCCGCCGCACGGCTGTCGTTATGCTGATGGACTATCTGCTTTGCGACGAATATATCGACCGTGTGCTCGCGCAATTACAAACGGTTCATTGCGATTGCTATTATGTCTGTATGGCGGTGGCGTGGTGTCTGTCGATGAGCTTTGTGAAATACAGAGAAAAAACGCTCGATTTGCTTTTAGAAAACGCCTTTGACAAAGAAACGCACAACAAAGCCATACAAAAATGTATTGACTCTTTCCGCGTCAGCGCAGAGGACAAAGCCTATTTGCGCACGCTGAAACGGTAATCAAAGCAGTTCAAATCGGTTTTTGGTGCATTTCAAAACGCCCGCACGCCGCAGTTTGCCGATTTCTACCGACAACCCGCTGCGGTCCACCTCCAAATAATCGGCAAGCGCCTGACGGTCAAAGGGCACGGTAAAGCACTGACTGCCCGCCTTTTTTGCCTGCAAAAGCAAATAGGCCATCAGTTTTTCTTTGGTGGTGCGCTTGGCGGTGATTTCGAGTTTTTGGTGCAACAGCAAGTTTTTGGAAGCGGTAATTTTCAATAAATTAAAAATCAGCTTTCCGTAAAATCCGCAAACCGGTGCGTTTGTGTCCGCAATTTTTTGAAAATCCAACAGTAAAACCGTTGTGTCCGTTTGCGCTTCGGCGCAAATCGGGATTGCCGCAACTTCGGCGCACGCAAAGGACTCCCCAAACAACTCCGTCGATTCCACCGTTGCCAAAATACTGCGGTTGCCGTAATAATCCGTGCGCGCAATCTGTACCGAACCGTTAAGCACAACGCCGATATACCGCGCTTTTTCCCCTTCGGTGAAAATCATTTCGTTTTTTCGGTAGGTTACGGTTTTTGCGTGTAAGCAAGCCAACAGTTTCGAGTATTCTGCCGCAGAGATGCCGTCAAACAACGGGCATTTTTCCAAAATTCCAACAGTTTCCTGCATAAAATCCTCTCTTTTGTTGAATTTTCAACATACAGTTTGCGCGGAATATAGTACGCTATACACAAATCAGTAAGGAGGAAACAAAAATGATTCGAAAAATTATCAAAATAGACGAAGAAAAATGTATCGGTTGCGGTGCTTGCGCCGAGGCGTGCCACGAGGGTGCGATTGCCATGGTGGACGGCAAAGCCAAGCTGATGCGCGAAGATTACTGCGACGGTTTGGGTGATTGCTTGCCCGCCTGTCCGACAGACGCGATTTCGTTTGAAGAACGCGAAGCCCCCGCCTATAACGAAGCGGCGGTCAAAGCCGCCAAAACGGGGAAGGCGCAAAGCGAGCCTTCTTTGCTATGCGGCTGTCCGGGTACGCATTCCAAAGCCTTGCGGCGACCTGCCGCAGAAGCGCCCGCACAATCTGCCGCCCCTGCGCAAAGCGAACTGATGCAGTGGCCCGTGCAAATCAAATTGGTGCCCGTCAACGCGCCGTATTTTGACAATGCAAATCTGTTGGTCGCCGCCGATTGTACCGCTTTTGCGTACGGCAATTTCCACCGCGACTTTATCCGCAACCATATCACGCTTGTCGGTTGTCCGAAGTTGGACGCGGGCGATTACGCCGAAAAACTGACGCAGATTCTTGCAAATAACAATTTGAAAAGCGTAACGGTTGTGCGTATGGAAGTACCCTGTTGCGGCGGCATTGAAAACGCCGTAAAGCGCGCATTGCAGGCAAGTGGTAAATTTTTGCCGTGGCGTGTCGTGACCATATCCACAGACGGCAGAATTTTAGAATAACAAAAGCTATTTGGCGCCGATGCATAACAACCTGCATCGGCGCCAAACTATTGAAAGCATCAGCGCTTTGTGCTACAATACTATGCAGAAAATAAACAATACGGAGGCTTTTTTATGTGCACGGCGGCAACTTACAAAACGAAGGATTTTTATTTCGGCAGAACGCTGGATTACGAGTTTTCCTACGGCGACGAGGTGGTCATAACCCCGCGCAATTATCCGTTTTCGTTTCGTGACGCAGGGGAAATGAAAAGCCATTACGCCATCATCGGTATGGCGTGCGTGGTGGAAAATACGCCGCTTTATTATGACGCGATGAACGAAAAAGGGCTTTGTATGGCGGGCTTGAATTTTGTGGGCAACGCCGTGTACCGTAAGCCCGAAGCGGGCAAAGACAATATTGCGCAGTTTGAGTTTATCGCGTGGATTTTGGGGCAGTGCGCCGATGTCAAACAGGCACGCGAAAAACTGCAAAATCTCAATTTGACTGATACACCGTTCAGCGCGAAACTCCCTGTGGCACAACTGCATTGGATTCTCGCCGACCGCAACGAAGCTATCACGGTGGAATCGGTCCAAGACGGCTTAAAAATCTATGACAATCCCGTCGGGGTGCTTACAAACAATCCGCCGTTTCCCGAGCAGATGTTCCGTTTGAACGATTATATGCACCTGTCCCCGAAGTCACCCGAAAATCACTTTGCCGAAAGCCTGCCGCTTTACACATACAGCCGCGGTATGGGCGGCATAGGTTTGCCGGGGGATTTGTCCTCGCAGTCTCGGTTTGTCCGCGTAGCGTTTACCAAAATGCACGCCGTTTCGGGCGACAGCGAAAGTGAAAGTGTCAGTCAATTTTTCCATATTTTAGGCTCGGTTGACCAACAGCGCGGCTGTTGCGATGTCGGGGAGGGGAAGTATGAAATCACGCTTTACACCTCCTGCTGTAATGCCGATAAAGGCATTTATTATTACAATACCTATGAAAACCACCAAATCAGCGGCGTCGATATGCACAAAGAGGATTTAGACGGCACCACCCTTGTGCGCTATCCGCTTGTAACCGGCGAACAGATTTTGATGCAGAATTGAATTTGTCCGCCTTTCGTAGCGCCTGCGTAATTTGATGTAATTTTACGGAACGGTCAAGACCGTTCCCTACGCACGGAATACATTTTATAGGGCAGGGGCGCGCATTGCGTGCCTGCTGATTGTCATTCTGAGGCGACAGCCGAAGAATCTCGTTTCGCACATTTTATTTTGCACTGTTGGAGATTCTTCACTTCGTTCAGAATGAC
>JBJEPU010000216.1:18144-24244 GCA_051881395.1 Candidatus Fimenecus sp. | reverse complement strand
AATCCGGGTGTCGCCTCCAAACAAAAAGACACGCGAAAGCGTGTCTTTTTTGTTTCCCCCGCGGGGGGGGGAAGTATAAGATATATCATAAATTGGGGTTTGTGGGGGCAATTTATACGGTAGGGCGGGGGCTTGAATTGCTCGCCTGCCGGCTCAGGCAGCGCTTCTGCTCATTTCATTCGCAGAGGTGTCCACCGGACACCCGCGCCCCCCGCCGCAAGGTGCGATGTAAATTAACGGCGGGGGTAAGCCCCCGCCCTACCCTGAAAATACATTTCGTGCGTAGGGAACAGTCTTGACCGTTTCGCAGAATTACATCAAAATTCCACGGGCGGGCGTGGAAACCCGCCCCTACAACGGGGCGCCGAGTCGACGCCCCCTACGCTCGTATTACATTTTACCCGTTCCGAAATCCCCCAACAAATCCAAATTTGTCATTCTGAACGAAGTGAAGAATCTCAAACAGAACAAAGCATAACCTATACGGAATGAGATTCTTCGGCTGTCGCCACAGAATGACAAGCGGGCGGTCGAAGTCGACCGCCCGCTTGGGAATACAAATATAGATAGGATATATAAATATAGTTGGGATATAAATATAATCTCACGCCTATTTTTTCACGCCTTATTTTGTGTTTCGCTTTTGGCGGCAGCACAACCCGCGCACCCGCCGGGACAGCCTGCGGCTTTGCCTTCCTCGGTGTCGCGGTAATACTGCGTGTGCGTGTCACGGTGCGTGGTCGAAGTCCAAATGCGCTCTGCCTCGGGTGCCCAAGCCGCGGCAAAATCCGTGCATTTGTCGCAAAGCGTATCTACCTCCTCTGCGTGCAGTAAATCCGAGGAATGTGCGCCGCTTTCCTTTACCATTTTGCGCAGGTATTCGGGATTTTCGAGCATCGGGCAGGGACGCAGGTGGTTGTCGTTAAACGGTTGGTTGTGATAATACTGCATAAACAGCGGCGACTGCAACGCCTCTTTTAAGGTGTGCGTGCGGATATTCGTGTCGGAATAATGAATGAACACGCACGGCTCAATGTCGCCCGCGGAATTGATATGGAAATAGTTTCTGCCGCCGGCAATGCACCCGCCGACATACTCCGCGTCGTTTTGGAAATCCATCACAAAAATCGGCTTGCCCGTTTTGGAATTCCGGACTTTCCGCAACCACTGATACATATATTCACGCTGTTCGGGGGTGGGGATTAAGTCTTTGTCCGCGTCATGCCCGACGGGCATATAGTTAAAGCAAAGGGCATATTTCGCGCCTTTTTCGATAATCATATCCATAAACGCGTCGCTTGTGACGGTTTCCAAATTTTTGCGTGTATAGCAAACGGAAACACCGAACAGACACTTATTTTTTTGCAGTAAATCCATTGCCGCCAGCGTCTTTTCGTACGCGCCGTCGCCGCGCCGCCAATCGTTGGACGCTTCACTGCCCTCTAAACTCAATGCCAGCCCGATATTGCCGACCTCGTTCATCTCGTCGCAGAATTTTTGGTCCACGAGTGTGGCGTTGGTGTATATGACAAACGCACAGTCCGAATTGTTGCGCGCGAGCGTAATAATATCGTCTTTGCGAATGAGCGGCTCGCCGCCCGTGAGCATATAAAAATGCGTGCCCATTTCTTTGCCCTGCGACACAATGGACTGCATTTCTTCGTTTGAGAGGCTTTGCTTATGGCCGTATTCCGCCGCCCAACAACCCTTGCATTTCAAATTGCAGGCGCTTGTCGGGTCAAACAAAATAATGAACGGCACATTGCAGTGCAGTTCCTCGCGCAGTGCGCGCACGGTTTTGGTGCCGTACAGCCCCGCGTCCACACCCAAGGACAACAGCATTTGCTTGACCACCTGCGGGTGCACATCGCGTAAAATCGACAGAGCGAACTGTGTCCAAACATTTTCGGGGTCCTTTGCCGCGGCTTTGAATTTTTCAAAGTTTTCTTTCGGAAATAACCCGCCGAAAATCCCGCCGACGCGTTCGGCAAGCTTTACGAGGTTTTCCTGCGGATTTTTATAAATATATTTCAGCGTGTGGTCCAAAGCGACTGCAATCGCCGCACGCTGTACTTTGTGGGACTTTGCCATATCACAGTTCCTCTTTTCCTTTTTTCGCACATTATGATACCACGAGATAAACTTTTTGTAAACATTTGGAAAGCGATTTTTAACGGAATGTTCAGTAAACAGTTTTTTTAAAAATACCCTGAAACCAACCGATTATACCTTTTTTACGCTATCGTTCTTTTTGCAGAGGCAAATGCCCTGATTTTTTTGTTGTGATAATTGCAAAAGTATGGTATACTATTTATACTTATATCTATGCCCGTTTTTCGGACGGGAAGATAAGACTTTCATTTTTTACATAAACGGGGCGAGAGTTTGGCGATTTTGAAGGATGTAAAACGACTTGTGGTGAAGGTGGGCACTTCCACCTTAACCTATGATACGGGCAAAACGAATATTCGGCGAATGCATAAGCTGGTGTCGGTGCTGTCCGACATTGTCAATTCCGGCATTGAGGTCGCGTTGGTCACTTCGGGGGCAATCGGCGTGGGTGTCGGCAAATTGGGGTTGCGCGAACGCCCCGAGGACACGCCCGGCAGGCAGGCGGCGGCAACCGTCGGGCAGTGCGAGTTAATGTTTATGTATGACAAACTGTTTGGGGAATACGGCCACACCGTCGGGCAGTTTTTGATGACCAAAAGCGATGTGGAAAATCCCGAACGCCGCGAAAACCTCACCAACGCGTTTTTAAAAATATTTGAATTCGGCGCGATTCCGATTATCAATGAGAATGACTCGGTTGCCGTCGAGGAAATCGTCTACGGCGACAATGACAGCCTTTCCGCGATTGTGGCAAAGCTCATCGGTGCAGACGCGCTGATTATTTTGACCGACATTGACGGGTTGTATGACGCTAACCCCTTAGAGGACGAAACCGCAAGGCTTATCCCCGAGGTGCACGAAATTACCGAGGAATT
Organism: Candidatus Fimenecus sp.; assembly: GCA_051881395.1. Taxonomy (GTDB): domain Bacteria; phylum Bacillota; class Clostridia; order Oscillospirales; family Acutalibacteraceae; genus Fimenecus. The sequence goes on along the minus strand of JBJEPU010000216.1, from coordinate 21,257 downwards.
GCTTTTGGCGGCGGGTGGGCACGGCTCGCGCTTTTCCACGGGAGGTATGGTTACGAAGCTCCACGCCGCGCAGATTGCGACCGACGCGGGGATTGATGTGATTGTGATGAACGGCTCTGCGCCCGAGGAGATTTATAAGGCGCTCGACGGCAAACAGGTCGGCACCTTCTTTGTCGGCAAAAAATAATTTAAAAATTACGGTGAACCCTATGACTGTATTGGAACAACTGGGGCGGCGCGCCAAAACGGCGGAACGCACCTTAATGACGGCGAGCACCGCCGAAAAAAACGCGGCGCTTTTAAAAATTGCGGACGCATTATTGCAAAACGCCGCATATATATTAGAAGAAAATCAAAAAGATTTGGAAAACGGCAGAAAAAACGGGCTGTCCGACGCGCTGCTCGACCGCTTGGCGCTGTCTGACGCGCGCATTGCAGATATGGCGGACGGTGTGCGCGCCGTGGCAGAGCTCCCCGACCCCGTGGGCGCGGTGCTTTCCGAAACCGCACGCCCGAACGGCTTAAAAATTCAAAAAGTGACCGTGCCGCTGGGCGTTATCGGCGTGATTTTTGAGGCGCGTCCGAATGTGACAAGCGATGCCGCGTCCCTTTGCTTAAAGGCGGGCAACGCCGTGATTTTACGCGGTGGCAAAGAGGCGATTTGCTCCAATACTGCGATTACCGCCGTCATGCGCGGCGCGCTTGAACAGTCTGCACTGCCTGCCGACTGTGTGCAACTGGTGGAGGACACCTCCCGCGAGAGCGCAACCGCGATGATGCAGTTAAACGGGCTTATTGATGTGCTCATTCCCCGCGGCGGGGCAGGGCTTATCCGCGCCGTGGTCGAAAACGCGTCTGTGCCCGTGATTGAAACGGGCGTGGGCAACTGCCATATTTATGTTGACAAAGATGCCGATTTGGTTATGGCGGCGGAAATTGTGTATAACGCCAAAACCTCGCGCGTGTCGGTGTGTAATGCGGCGGAAAGTTTGCTGTTGCACAGCGCGATTGCAGAAAAAGCCTTGCCGAAAATCAAAGAGCGGTTAGACGAAAAGCAGGTGGAACTGCGCGGTGACGAACGCGCGCTTGCAATTTGCCCCGAAATTGCCCCTGCCGACGAAACCGATTGGGGCACAGAATATCTCGATTATAAAATGTCCGTAAAAATCGTGGACTCCCTTGACGAAGCGATTGCACATATTTATACCTATTCCACAGGGCACAGCGAATGCATTGTGACCGAAAATCCAAAAACTGCCGAACGGTTTTTAAACGAAGTTGATTCCGCGGCGGTATATCATAACGCAAGCACCCGCTTTACCGACGGCGGCGAGTTCGGCTTCGGGGCGGAAATCGGCATTTCCACCCAAAAGTTGCACGCCCGCGGGCCGCTTGGGTTGCCGCAGCTTGTGAGTATGAAGTATAAAATCTACGGCGACGGGCAGATAAGATGAGGTGAATACCATGGCAAACAAAACGAAAAAACATAAAAAAGGCGCACGCCGTTGGGCATTCCCGTTGGGGCTTTTGATTGCGGTGCTGGCGCTGGTCGGCGCGGTCACGGTGATTGCGGCGGGTGTCGGTGCGGCAAAAAACGCCGTGCAGAAAAGCCGCAACTTCGACGAGTACAACAAAATGCTGACCCCCGTGGTGATGAACGACCCCGACGCGTTCGACGATATTACCAACGCCAACCCCGAACAACTCATTGACATTGCCATTTGGTCGATTTTAAAAAGCGACCTTGCGCCCGACCGATACGAATACGGCGAAAGCGGCATGATTATCCCCGAAGCGGATGTCACCGCGTCGTTTGAAAAACTGTTCGGCACAGAAATCCGCCCCACGCACGGCACGGTGGAGGGCTACGGCTACGAGTTCACCTATGACGCGAGCAAGCAGACCTATACCATTCCCTTGACGGGTATTGTGCCGACCTACACGCCGCGCGTCGTGGATTTGGACAAAACCAACAATTCCGTTGTGCTGACGGTAGCCTATCTCGGCGGCGATCAATGGGCGCAGGACAGCGAGGGCAATATGGTTGCACCCGAGCCCGACAAATATATGAAAGTCACTTTGCGTGAAAAGGACGGCAGTTACTATATCAGCGCCCTGCAAAATACCGCAACGCCCGAAACGGCGACCACGGCGGCGTCCGAAACGACGACTTCCGCCCCCGAAACGACGACTGCCGCGCCCGTGGAGGACACTGCCGCAGCCGAAAGCACAGCGCCGCTTGACACGCAAGCGGCATAGCGTCCGGTGAAGGATAAGGCTTTATGAAAAGACTTGTATTTTGCAAATGTATTGCATTGGCTCTTTCCGCACTTTTAATTTTATTGACAGGCTGTCAGCGCACAAAGCCGCAAACGACAGATACGGTATCGGTGATTCAGCCGAAAGCCTCGTCGCGCGGCGTGCGGAATTTCAAGAAGCAAATGGGAGATGCCTTCCCGACCTATCACGGGCTATCTGCGACAGATAAAGATTGCTGTAATATTGTGCCCCGCGAGATTTCCGAGCATTACGGATTCGATATTTTCACTTTGCCGTATGATGCAATCAGCTATTTGCAGTACGAAGATAAAATATACAGCATAGGGGAATGGGGCGGTTTGGTTATATCCTTTGCCGTTACGGATATGAATGCGGACGGGCAGTGGGAACTGTTTTTCACCTATGTTTGGGGTTCGGGTCGTTCAACTTTCCGTGTAGGATATTTTGATTCCGCAACGAAGGAACTGACAATTTTTGAGGATTTTCAAGTCATTGCGTGTGAAAAAACACCGTATGTTGTTTTAAATGCGGGCACCGACGGGGCACTGTGCGTGTGTTGCGCGGAAGCTTCCGACGAGAAACAAAGTGTGTTGGATTTTAATTTCCGAATCGGCGAAAAGATAGCAAGCGTCACGTACGACGGTGCTGCAATTGCTTTGCTGCAAGAAAATAATGCAATCTTAAATACAAACTTATAAAGAGGTGTTTTATGAAAATACAAATCTCTCCGTCTATTCTTTCCGCCGATTACGGCAATTTGGAGCCTGAACTGCGCCGTATTACGGCGGCGGGCGCGGATATGGTGCATATTGATGTGATGGACGGCCATTTTG
>JBJEPU010000216.1:0-18044 GCA_051881395.1 Candidatus Fimenecus sp. | reverse complement strand
ATTACGGCGGCGGGCGCGGATATGGTGCATATTGATGTGATGGACGGCCATTTTGTGCCGAATATCACTTTGGGTGCACCGATTGTCAAATGCATTCGCCATGCAACGGATTTGCCGTTTGATGTGCATTTGATGATTTCAGACCCGCAAAAGTATATTCCCGATTTTCTATCGGCGGGCGCGGACAGCATTACATTTCATATTGAAAGCGACGGCGACGCCGACGAAACGATAGATTTGATTTTGCAGTCGGGCAAAAAGGCAGCGATTGCCGTGAAACCCGCCACGCCGATTGAAACGGTGTACCCGTATCTTCACAAAATCTCCATGGTTTTGGTGATGACGGTGGAGCCGGGCTTCGGCGGGCAGAGCTTTATGGAAGATATGATGCCGAAAATCGTCGCCCTGCGGCAAGAGTGTGCGCGCCGCGGCATTGAAAATATGGACGTGCAGGTGGACGGCGGCATCGGCGCAAAAACGATTGCCGTCGCCGCAAAGGCGGGCGCAAATGTGTTTGTTTCGGGCAACGCGCTGTTTTCGAGCGCGGATATGCAGAAAACGATAGCAGAATTTAAGGCGCTTTGCCGATAAACACGGCGTATTCGTGTAAATACGCCTGCGTGCGTTCATCGCACAGAAGCATTTCCCCGTATTCCGAGAGCGCCGCGCGCCCTGTGCGTAACGCATTTGCCGCGGGGAACGAGACTTGCAGAAAATAGGCGCTTTCGTCGCGGTACAGGCGGCAAACCGCGTCCAAAAACGGTGGGCTTTGCAAGCGGCGAAGGACGGCGAGCACCGTGTCGGGCGAATCGGTGCGGCAAAGGAGCGTAAACGGCTGTTTTTTCACGCGGTAGCGCGTCGGCGCAGGTCGCGCGGTCAAAAATAAAACCGTATCGCCGTTTGCAGCGGGTAAGGCGTCTATAAAAAGTTTGCCGCGCGGCGGCAGTGCCCACCCAAGGGTTTTTTCGGCGCGCGTCAAAACCGTGCGGATGAGGGCTTCGGTGCGTGCGTCCCGACGGTGCAATTCGTCAAAGGTCAGTTTGTAAGCGGACAACTCCTGCTTTGTCAGATGCGCGCAAAGTCCGCGTGCGGAAGTTTTATGTAATTCCATTTCTTGCCCTCCATAAAAAAGAATTTCTCTTTCCATCCTATTACGCTCACGGGGCTTTGGCAATGCAAAATTATTGGAAAACGAGGTGGATTTTTTGCCGAAAGAAGTGAACATACCGGCAGACGGGCGCGTCTTCACGCCCGAAATGCAGGCGGAAATTAAAACCACACAGACTTATATGCAAAACCGTCTTTTGATGCTCGCCGCACCCGTCATTATGGCGTGGTACTATTACGGCGGCAGAGCGGTGCTTTTGACGGTGCTTTCCGTTTTGACGGCTTTGCTTTGTGAATATATCGGCATGCGCGTGCTCAGGCAAGTGCCTGCTTTGCGGGATATGTCCGCGGCGGTCATCGGCGTGACGGTCGCGATGCTGTTGCCTGCGTCCGCGCCGATTTGGCTTGTGCTTTTGGCGACCTCGTTTGCAATTCTTGTGGTGAAGGTGCCGTTCGGTACGGCACGCACCTTACTGTTTTCCCCTGCGGCGGCAGGCGTGGCGTTTGTCGCGGTGTGCCTACCCGACTATGTATTTTCCTATCCCGTTTTGCCCGAAAGCGGTGCGACGGTTGCCGTGTACGGCAGTGAGGGCTTTGCCGCAGGCGTTTCGCTGACGCAAATGCTGCAAAGCAGTACCTCTATGGGCGTTACGGCGGCAGATTATATCGATGTTTTAATCGGCAATACACCGAGCGCTATGGGCACGGGCTGTGTGATTGCATTGATCGGCGCATTGCTGTTTTTGGCGGTGCGCTCCAAAAAAGGCTTTACGGTGGCGGTTTCCTGCCTGCTCGGCGCGGCGGTCTATGCGTTTTTGTTCCCGCGGATTACCACGGGACGGTTGCAATCGGTCTTTATGGAGCTGTCAGGCGGGATGCTGTTTTTCGCGGCGCTGTTTTTACTGCCGGAGGAATCTGTGTTGCCCAAACGCTTTTGGGGGCGGGTTGCTTACGGCGTTTCTGCAGGTGTTATCACGATGCTGTTCCGTTGTTTCGGCACATTTGAAGAGGGTGCTGTGTTTGCCGTATTGCTCTGCAATGCGCTGACCTCGGCGTTTGACAAATTCCCCGAAGCACGGTTTGAGCACCGCGCAAGGAAGCAAGCGCGCAGAAAACGCCGCGAAGCGGACGAAGCCGAGAACGCGTCTGCGGACGCGTTGGAAGAACAGGGGGGTGGCGCAGATGCGTAACGGCGAAAAATCCTTTTTGCAAAGCGTGCGCGACAGTGCGCTTTACAAAAATCCCGTTTTGTTTGAGGCGGTCGGCGTAGCGCCCGTAGCGGCAATGGCGGTTTCTTTGAAATCGGCGATTATGCTTGCGGCGGTCTCGTGCGCCGAATTGGTGCTGATTGAGCTGTTTGCCTGCTTGGCGCTTAAAAAAGTACCGAGCCATTTTCGTATGGTGATTTATGCCGCATTGGGCGTGGGTATCAATATTCCGTTTTTTATGTTCTTTGAGCGCTTCACCCCGAACGAGGCGAATGCGGCGGGCATTTTTTTGCCGCTTTTGGCGGTCAATTCTCTCGTCGCGCTTCATTGTGAACGCTTTGCGGTGAAAAACACCTTAAAAAGCACCTTCGCGGACGCGGTTGCCGCGGCGGCGGGGTATGCGTTCGTTGCGCTGATTGTCGGGCTGCTGCGCGAGATTTTCGGCAGTGGCACGGTATACTCCTGGGATTTGGAGTTGCCCATACAGTTAAAAGGATTTTTAATGCCGTTCGGCGGGTTTTTATTGCTCGGCTTTTTCGCGGCGGCAGTCAAGGGCATATTGCGCAAAAAATCGCCCGACGCCCACCCCGAACAGGCGTTTTCGATGAAAGAAATTTCGCAGTCGCACATCGGCAGTTTGAAATCGCTTTTGGACGCGGATTTTAACCCGTATGAGGAAGCGGACGCGACGGGGCAAGACGCGCCCGAAAAGCCGACAAAGGCGAAAAAAGCAAAAGCGCCGAAGAAGGTAAAACGGAAAGCGGAAAAAACGACGAAGGGTAACGCAAGCTCTGTGCTCTTGCAGACAGACGCACCGCCCGCAGACGGCGAAGCGGTACCGACGCGTCCGCGCCGTGAACCCCGCGAGGATTATTTGTCCGACTTTGACGAAATGCTGACGGAGTTGGATTTGTATAAACAAAAACAGCAGGACACTGCCGAAACACCTGCGGCAGAACCGGAGCCTGCACCGTCGGCAGAGGAACAGGAGGCGAGCGACGAATGAGTATTCTCGGCAGTTTATTTTCGGCGGCAATGTATGCCTGCCTGTTCCAAAACCTGATTTTTTCGGGCGGCTACGGTGCAGATGAGGCAATCCGTATGGCGGCAAAGCCGAAACAGCTGTACCCGTTGAGTTTTTTCATTATCTATTTATCGACGGCGGTGTCGTTGTTTTGCGTTTTATTCGAGCAAATTCCCGCCGTACACGCCTTAAATGTGTTTTGGCACGCGCTGATTTTTGTCGGCGTGCTTGCGGTGGTGTATCTGATTACACTGCTGTTCGTTTTGTATATTGTCAAAGCCAAACCGCGCACCGTGCGGCGTTTGGGGATAGCCGCGTTTAATACGCTGGTGCTTGCCGTGCCGTTTATCAATTACCGCGCGGCGTTCGGTGTGTTTGAGGCCATCGGTGCAGGAATAGGTGCGGGGGCGGCGTTCATTATCGCCGTGTTGCTTATCAATTTCGGCCTGCGCGCCATAGACAAAAACGAAAGTATCCCCGAAGCGTTTAAAGGCACGCCCGCGATTTTCATTTACACCGCCGTTTTGTCCCTTGCCTTTACGGGGCTGACGGGCAGAGGGCTCGGGGTGTAAAATTGCAACCTTGTCGGAAAAGAGAAGACCATGTTTCAAACCAACAAAACGGTAAAGCCACGGAAAAAAAGCTATTATCCGTTCTCTAAAAATTATCCGGGGCGGCGCACGGGCACGAAATATGCCATCGGCGAAAGCCGCGCGCGCCGCAAAAAAGAGCGCAACAATACCATTTTGTATGCGGTTAGTTTGGTGTTGGCTTTTTTTGCCGTGTTTTCGGTTGCGTCGGTGGTGTTTATGCTGTCCAAGCGCCCCCTGCGCGACAATACCGCCACGGCAGACGGCGCCGCCGCGCAGTGGCAGGCGGTGTATATGAACGGCGACGAGCTCGGCGGCGGGATTGCGTTTGATTTGTTCCAAAGCACGCTGTCCGCGCAGTCGGCAAATGCGGTGCTGGTGGATTTTAAAGACGCAAGCGGACAGCTTTGCACCGCCGCGGACGGCAGTACGGCGGCGGAAATCGGCGCGGCAGTTGCCCCCGTGACGCCGGCGGCAGATACCGTTGCGCGCTTAAAAGCAGGCGGCTATAAAATCATTTTGCGCGTGTATTGCTTTCAAGACCCCGTTGCGGCGGCGAATTTGCCGGGCGCGGCTGTCACGGAAGCGGACGGCGTGACCGTTTGGCTGGATGACAGCGCCCGCAACGGCGGCAACCCGTGGCTCAACCCGTATTCCGAAACGGCGCGCACCTATCTTTTGCAGGTAATCAACGAAGCGGTGGCGTTCGGCGCGGATATGATATTGCTGGACGGGGTTTCGTTCCCCGAAAGCCGCTATATCGACCGCGCGTATTTCCCGGGCGAGGCGGAAAGTATTTTCAGCCGCAACGCGATTTTACACGATTTTATTGAACAAGCGGCGGCAGTCGCGGGCGATGTGCCGTTGGCGGTAAATATGCCGCTGTCGGCGGCGCTTTCGGGCAGTGCGTCTCTGTACGGCGGCGGGATTTTCGACAGTGCCGCCGAATACAGCGCTGTGGATATGCGTACACAGAACCTTTCGGACGGCACGGTAATCGGCGATGTTACCTATACCGCAGGCTTAGAGGCACAGCAGTATGTGCCGACAGCGTGCGCCCTTTTGGAAGACCGTTTGGCGGAAAATTATCAAACCAAGGCGCTGTTTGCAGTTGCGGACACGCCCGAACAGGTATCTGCCGCGCAAAATGCGGGTATACTGAACTATATCCTGTTTCCGCAAAAAGATACTTGACAAGTGTTGATTACAGTGGTATACTGCTTCTTGGAAAAATATCCTTGCGGCGCTTTTGCCCGCAGAAGGGGAGTAGCTTTTACTCGATGGTCAACATACATGCCGTATACGGCTGGTCATCGAGCCTAAAATCCCGCGTGATTAGGTAGCCAGACCTTCGGCAGAATGTACGGTTCTGCCGCAAGGTCTTTTTTCTTAGAAAAAAAGAAAACAAGGAGGCAAACGGTATGCAAGAATATTTGCATTCCACAGAAGAAGTTTTTGCAGAAGTCAAGAGCACCGAAAACGGCTTGACTGCCGCCGAGGCACAAAAGCGGCTTACGGAAAACGGCAAAAACAAATTGCAGGAGGGCAAAAAGAAATCCCTCGTGCGCAGATTTTTAGAGCAGTTCACAGACCCGATGATTATCATTTTGATTGTCGCGGCGGTCATTTCGGCGATTACCTCCATTATGGAGCACGAAGCCCCGACCGACGTGGTCATCATTTTGGCGGTGGTGATCATCAACGCCGTGCTCGGTGTGTATCAGGAGAGTAAGGCGGAAAAGGCGATTGAAGCCTTGCAGGAAATGGCGGCGGCGACCTCAAAGGTCCTGCGCGACGGCAATGTCGTGGAAATCCACAGCGAGGATTTGGTCATCGGTGATGTCATTTTGCTCGAAGCGGGCGATGCGGTACCCGCCGACGCGCGCATTATTGAATGTGCGAGTTTAAAAATCGAAGAGGCGGCGCTGACGGGCGAGTCCGTCCCCGTCAATAAAATCATGTCGACCATCGGCTTGGGCGACCAAAAGGATGTGCCGCTGGGCGACCGCAAAAATATGATGTATATGGGCTCGTCGGTGGTGTACGGGCGCGGGCGCGCTGTCGTGACCGCCACGGGTATGGACACCGAAATGGGCAAAATTGCCGGTGCGTTGGCGGCCGCCGAGGATGGGCAGACGCCGCTGCAAAAGAAGCTGGCGCAGTTGAGCAAGATTTTGAGCTTTTTGGTGCTCGGCATTTGTATCTTTATGTTCGGCTTCGATATTGTCCGTTGCTTTGTCGGCGGCAATACCCCGAACTTTGAATTCCTGCTCGACTCGTTTATGCTGGCGGTATCGCTGGCGGTTGCGGCAATTCCCGAGGGCTTGGCGGCGGTCGTGACGGTGGTGCTTTCCATCGGCGTGACTACGATGTCGAAGAAAAACGCGATTATCCGCAAGCTGACCGCGGTGGAAACGCTCGGCTGTGCGCAGATTATCTGTTCGGATAAAACCGGTACGCTTACGCAAAACAAAATGACCGTGGTTGAGCATTACGGCGACGATGAAACCCTGCTCGCAAAGGGTATGGCGCTTTGCACCGATGTCAATATCGACAGTGAGGGCAATTTGGTCGGCGAGCCGACCGAGGCGGCGCTGGTTGCGTATGCACTTTCGTTAAATCTCAATAAAAACGATTTGTTAAAAACCGCACCGCGCGTCGGCGAAGCACCGTTTGACTCGATGCGCAAAATGATGACCACGGTGCACAAAACCGCCGACGGTGTGTTGCAGTTTACCAAGGGTGCCCCCGATGAGGTGCTCAAAAACTGCACGAAAATTCTCAAAAACGGTGCGCCGGCCGATTTGACCGAGGCGGACCGTGCGGCAATTTTACAGCAGAACAAGGCATACGCCGACCGTGCACTGCGCGTGCTTGCGTGTAGCTTTAAAACGCTGGATACCGTCCCCGAGGACCAAAGCCCCGAAGCGCTCGAACACGATTTGGTGTTTGTCGGCTTGGTCGGTATGATTGACCCTGTGCGCCCCGAAGTCAAAGACGCGATTGCCGAGTGCCGTTCGGCAGGCATTCGCCCGATTATGATTACCGGCGACCACAAGGATACTGCCGTTGCCATTGCGACGGAGCTGGGGATTATCAGTGACCCGTCCGAGGCGATTACCGGCGCGGAGCTCAACGAGATTTCCGACGAGGATTTCAAAGAAAAGGTTACACAGTATTCGGTATACGCGCGTGTGCAACCCGAACACAAGGTGCGCATTGTCAATGCGTGGCGTTCGCGCGGCATGATTACCGCGATGACGGGCGACGGCGTCAACGACGCACCGTCCATTAAGAGCGCCGACATCGGCGTCGGCATGGGCATTACGGGTACGGATGTCACGAAGAATGTTGCCGATATGGTTTTGGCAGACGATAACTTTGCCACGATTGTGTCCGCCGTCGAAGAGGGCAGACGCATTTATGACAATATCCGCAAATCCATTCAGTTCCTGCTCGCGTCCAATTTGAGCGAGGTTATGTCGATTTTCTTCGCCAATATTTTGGGCTTTACGATTTTGAAGCCGGTGCACCTGTTGTGGATTAACCTGGTGACCGACTGCTTCCCCGCACTGGCGCTGAGTATGGAAAAGGGCGAGAAAAACCTGATGAAACGCCCGCCGCGTAAATCCACGGACGGCATTTTCGCAGGCGGCGTCGGCGGCGATATTGCCTACCAAGGCTTGCTCGTCACCGTGCTGACGATTTTGGCGTATTTTGTCGGGCATCGCCTTGAAGCCGGCGTTTGGGAAATCGCAAACAGTGCCGACGGGATGACCATGGCGTTTTTGACCATGTCGATGTGCGAGATTTTCCACTCATTGAATATGCGTTCGCAAAAGGGCTCGATTTTCACGATTGGACATCAAAACAAATTCCTGGCGCTGTCGACTGTCGCTTCGCTCATTACCACCACGGCGGTTATCTATATTCCGTTCCTGCGCGATGCGTTCGGGTTTGAGTTTATCGACCTGAAAGAGTATTGTATCGCGCTGTTGTTGGCTGTCAGCATTATCCCGCTTGTGGAAATTGTCAAATTCTTTGAGCGACTGTATAGCAAGCACAAGGCAAAGAAAGCATAAAATCCAAATGTTATAAAAACACCCCGACAGGCGGCGTTCCGCTTGCCGGGGTGTTTTGTGCCGGTTTTTATTGTAATGTGATAAAATTGGGGGATGTAGGCGAATTTCGGAACGGTCAAGACCGTTCCCTACACACAAAATGCAATACGAGCGTAGGGGCGGATGCCTTCATCCGCCCGATTGTCATTCTGAGCCGATAGGCGAAGAATCTCGTTTCGCACATTTTATACTTGGTGCTGTTTGAGATCCTTCGCTTCGCTCAGGATGACAAATACAAACCCCAATTTGCACAGATTTCCAATCGAGAGGATTTGTAAAGATTATCTGCAAAGTATATTTACGAAGCAAAATTTACGAAGCAAAATTCAGGATTCCAATATCGGCATAGGGTCCACGGCGGTGCCGTCTTGGTGCATTTCAAAATGCAAATGCACCTCGTCCGCCGACTCGACGGGAATACTCCCCAAATTGCCGATGCGGTCGTTGATTTTCACTTTGTCGCCGACCGAAGCGGTACTGCCCTTGCCGAGCCCGCAGTAGCGTGCAATAAGGCCGTCGCCGTGGTCGATTTCCACCACCGTGCCCCACAAAACATCGTCATACACCGCTTTTACCACGCCGTTGTTGACTGCGCGCACCTGGTCGCCGACTGTGCCGCGAAAATCCACGCCGTTGTGTACGCGCCAATCCCCCATGGTTTTGGACTGTACCATATCCCCGCCTGAAAACGGTTTGTCCACCTCGCTCAAAAGCGGCAGGGAAAAGTGCTCTGTGCGCGTAATACCGTCCTCTTGCGCGACAACCGCCTGTTCGTCGGGCTGTGCCTGCGTCGGGGCGGCGGGCGACTGCGTGGCGGCGGTTGTCTCCGTCGATTGGGTATACGGCGCCAAATCCGACGCGTCGAATTTGGCGCTCGGCGCGGCGGTTTGCGTTTCGTCTGCTTCTTTCGGCGTCAAGCGGAATGCGGCGGCGTTTTTGGCGACGGCAAATGTCGCGCACAAAGTAATCACTAGCCCCGCATACAGCAGAACCGTGCGTTTCCCGAGTTTTTTGAAGCCCTTTTCGGCTTTTTTGCGTTCAGACATTTTCTGACACCTCCGTTGAGAAAGTGTGCCCGCACCGGCGGAAAAATATACACATTTTAATAAAAAGTGCAAAAATTTCCGCGGCGGTTTCGTCTTTTTCTTGACAGAAACACCGAAAAGATATAAAATAACTAAGATAGTGTACTATACGCGATCATAGTAGACTGTCCGTTTGATTTTATTGTAATCATTCCATAAAATTGAAAATCTTTCAAAAGGAGGTGCTATGCTTTTTGAATCCGATACTTATAGCAGTCATCGCAGCGGTGGCGGCGGCAGTGGTATTCGGTGTGCTCGGGTTTGTGCTGGGCGGCGCGCATCGCAAAAAGGTTGCCGAGGCGGCAATCGGCTCTGCAACAGAGGAAGCGGCGCGTATTGTAAACCAAGCGGTGCAAACGGCGGAAAGCAAACGAAAAGAAACCGTGCTCGAAGCCAAAGACGAAGCCCACAGGCTCATTACCGAGGCCGAAAAGGAAACCAAGGAACGCCGTGCCGAAGTACAGCGTCAGGAAAGACGGCTGATTCAAAAAGAAGAATCGCTTGACAAAAAAGTCGAAGCGATGGAGAAAAAAGAAGAAGCTTTGAGCCAAAAACTCAAAGAAGCAGACGACAAGCTCGCGGAAGTTGAGCAAATCAAAAAAAGCCAATTCGATATGCTTGAAAAAATTTCAGGCTTTACGAAGGAGCAGGCAAAGTCCTTGCTGTTAAGCAACCTAGACGAGGAGCTGACCCACGACAAGGCAGTCCGTATTATGGACTTTGAGCAGCGCACCAAGGATGAGGCGGACACGCTCGCGCGGGAGATTATTTCGACCGCTATTCAGCGTTGCGCGGCAGACCACGCGTCCGAGGCGACCGTTTCGGTGGTCGCGTTGCCCAATGACGAAATGAAGGGCAGAATTATCGGCCGTGAGGGCAGAAATATTCGTACCTTGGAAACCATTACAGGCGTGGATTTGATTATCGACGACACACCCGAGGCCATTACCGTGTCGAGCTTTGAGCCGGTACGCCGCGAGGTGGCGCGTTTGACGATTGAAAAGCTCATTTCCGACGGGCGTATTCACCCCGCTCGCATTGAGGAAATGTATGAAAAATCCCGCCGCGAGGTCGAGCAGACCATTCGCCAGACGGGCGAACGCGCGGTGATTGATGCCGGCGTCAACGGCGTGCATCCCGAACTGGTCAAATTGCTCGGCAAGCTGAAATACAGAACCAGCTACGGGCAAAATGTGCTCAACCATTCTTTGGAGGTTTCGTACCTTGCAGGGTTAATGGCGGCGGAACTCGGCGCAGATGTGAAAACCGCAAAGCGCGCAGGGTTGCTGCACGACATCGGCAAGGCGCTGGACCGCGAATATGACGGCACGCATATTGAACTCGGTGTGGAATACGCCAAAAAATACCGCGAAAACGAACAGGTCGTGCACGCCATTCAGGCGCACCACGGCGATGTGGAAGCGAAAACCGTTGTGGCTTGCCTTGTGCAGGCGGCAGACGCCATTTCTGCGGCACGCCCCGGCGCACGCCGCGAAAATGTGCAGAATTATATTAAACGCCTTGAAAAGCTGGAGGAGATCGCAACTTCTTTTGACGGCGTTGAAAAATCCTTTGCCATTCAGGCAGGGCGCGAGATTCGCATTATGGTGAATCCCGATGTCGTATCCGACGACCGTATGACCATTGTCGCCCGCGATATTGTGAAAAAAATCGAGGACGAGTTGGAATATCCCGGGCAAATCAAGGTGCATATTATCCGTGAGAACCGGGCAATCGAATACGCAAAATAAGTGCTTTATTTGCCGCTCCGATTCTGCCGGATACAGAGTCGGGGCGGTTTTTACATTGTAAATTTACTTTGTAGGGAATCTTTACAAATCCTCTCGATTGGAAATCTGTGCAAATTTGGATTTGTATTTGTCATCCTGAGCGAAGCGAAGGATCTCAAACAGCACCAAGTATAAAATGTGCGAAACGAGATTCTTCGCCTATCGGCTCAGAATGACAATCGGGCGGGCGTGGAAGCCCGCAACAACGCGCACGAAATGCATTTTCAGGGTAGGGAACGGTCTTGACCGTTCCGAAATTCCCCAACAAACCCAAATTTGTCATCCTGAGCGTAGCGAAGGATCTCAAACCGCACCAAGTAAAAATGCATGAAACGAGATTCTTCGGCTGTCGCCTCAGAATGACAATCCCCCTCGGCGAGGAGCGGATATACTGTATAAAAATAGGATTTTAAGTATGAATATATTGTTTATCGGCGATGTGGTATCGGCGGTCGGCGTGGAAAAGCTGACGCGTACCCTGCCGCGCTTTAAAAAAGAACACAGCGTAGATGTCACGGTTGTCAATGGCGAAAACGCCGCGGTCGGCAACGGGCTTTTGCCCGCAAGCGCCGACTTGCTGTTTGCCGCAGGGGCGGACTGCATTACGGGCGGCAACCACACCTTTCGTCGCCGCGAAATCTATGAATATTTAGACACTTCCCCCTGCTGCCTGCGCCCCGCGAATTACAGGGACGACGCACCCGGCAAAGGCTTTTGCGTGATAGACAAGGGCTTTGTGCGTGTGGGGGTGGTCAATATTATGGGCACGGTATTTATGGAGCCTTTGGAAAATCCGTTCGACTGTGCCGACCGAACACTTGCGGCGCTTAAAGACGAGGTGGACTTCACGGTGGTGGACTTCCACGCCGAGGCGACCGCCGAAAAACGCGCGCTCGGCTTTTACCTCGACGGCAGAGCGGCGGCGGTGGTCGGCACGCACACCCATGTGCAAACGGCGGACGAACAGATTTTGCCGCACGGCACGGCGTATATCACCGACCTCGGTATGACAGGCCCCGTGCAGTCGGTTTTGGGCGTAACGCCGGAACTCGCGATTGAAAAAATGCGCACCAATTTGCCCGTGCGCTTTCAAAATCCCGACGGCGCGTGCCTGATGCAAGGCTTGCTTGTCGAAATCGACAAAAAAACGGGCAAGGCTTTGCGCGTGGAACGCGTTTCGATTTGATATTTATACCGATTTCGGTAAATTCTATAAGAGGACGGTGAACGGAATGAAACGAAAAGCGCTTGGCGCTTTGGCACTGTTTTTGACCTTTGTACTGCTGTTTTGCAGTTGTACGGGCGGCGGCGAACCGACGGAAAACGGCGAAAATCCCGCGGATACAGGAAGTGAAACGGTGCAGTCGCTGTCGATTTCTTTGCCGTATTACGAAAGCGATTCGCTCAATCCGTATTTCGCCGTAAGTTTGGAAAACCGTGCGCTTGCGTCGCTGTTTTATGCGCCGCTGTACCGCGTGAACGCGGATTATTCGGCAAAAGCGGTGCTGGCTGAGCGCATAGACGGCAGTGGCACGGTATATACCGTGACGCTGAAAAATGCCGTATTTTCAAGCGGGAAATCGGTGACGGCGGCGGATGTTGTCTATTCGTTCAATCTTGCCAAAAACAGCGCCTGGTACGGTGCGCGCCTTGTGAATGTGCAGTCCGCAAAGGCACAGGGCAACACCGTGGTCTTTACGCTTTCTGCGCCGGAACGGTATTTTGAAAATCTGCTGACCTTTCCCGTGGTGCAAC
The DNA here is from genome assembly GCA_051881395.1 of Candidatus Fimenecus sp. Taxonomy (GTDB): domain Bacteria; phylum Bacillota; class Clostridia; order Oscillospirales; family Acutalibacteraceae; genus Fimenecus. The sequence goes on along the minus strand of JBJEPU010000216.1, from coordinate 5,364 downwards.
AGGGCACGGCGGATACCGCCGACGCGGTACCCGTGGGGTCGGGTGCGTTTGTTTTGTCTGCCGACGGCACGGTGACGGAAAATCCGCACAGTACCCGCGGCGCGGTGCAGTCGGTACGGCTTGTGCACATCAAAGACGCAAGCCATCTCGGCAATGCGCTGGAAATCGGCAATATTGATTTTGTATTTGACGATTTTGCGGACGGGAACTATACGCGCATTGTCGCGCAAAACAACTTTGTCACGATGAACAATTTGGTATATCTCGGTATCAACTGCACCGCGGGCGCGCTGACCTCGGCGGCGGTGCGCACGGCGATTTATTACGCGGCGGACAAGGACAATGTTGCCGCCTCGGCGTATCGCGGCTGTGCCGAAAGTGCCGCACTCCCCTTTCACCCCGCGTTTTGCAAAGCGCAGGGGCTGGTCCTTGGGCAAACGGCGGCGGACACGGCACGCGCTTCGGAAATTCTCGGCAAAATCGGCTACAACCGCTATGACAAAAACGGGCGGTTAACGAACGGGCAGAACACCTTGGGCATGACGATTTTGGTTAACGGTGCAAACGGATTTCGCCTTTCGGCGGCATATGCCTTGGCGGACAATCTCAATGCGGCGGGCTTTTCGGTCACGGTGGAAAATGTGACTGACGAGGTATACAGCGCGCGGATTGCCTCGGGCGCATTTACGCTGTATATCGGGGAAGTGAAGCTCGGCGAAAATATGAGCCTGTCGCCGTTCTTCGGCGGCGCGGCATCGGCGGGGGCAGACAGCGCCTTGCCCGTCAACGCCGTCTACACCGCGTTTGCGGCGGGCGAAGCTTCCCTGTCGGAATTTGCAAACGCCTTTTTGGACGATATGCCCTTTGTGCCGCTTTGCTACCGCGCGGGGCTTGCGGCATACAACCGCTCGATTGCCCCCGATTTTTCGGCGGCGGCGTATGACATTTACGGCGATATTACCCTGTGGACTGCCGCATAAAAAGGCAAAATGTTTGCAAAATCGGGCAAATTTTGTTCAAAAAACTGTCAAAATGTTTTGTAAAAATGATTGACGGCGCATTTTGTTCGTTGTATAATAATATACCAATGCTTTTTGAAAAGGAGCGTTTCGCATGATTAAAATCGAAAACCATTTGGGAAATATCGAGATTAACGATGCTTATTTTTCCGATTTAATCGGACATACCGTAACCTCCTGCTTCGGTGTTGCCGGTATGGCAAACAGCGGCGCTTCGCAAGGGCTTCGCGCGTTTTTCTTCCGCGGCAGAAATTATTTGGACCAAGGCGTGCAGGTGAAATCCACCGGCACGGATTTGGTGATTGATTTGCATATTTTCGTCACTTACGGCGTCAACATCTCTGCGATTGCGGACAGCATCGTCAACAAGGTGCGCTACACCGTGGAGCAAGCGACCGGGCTTACCGTCAACAAGGTCAATGTGTTTGTGGACGGTATGAAGGAATAAGGAGTTAGTTTGAGAATGGTACTTACAGGTGAAAACTTAAAAAACGCCTTTATTTCGGGCGCAAACAATATTCAAAACCACAAAAAGGATGTGGACGCACTCAATGTGTTCCCCGTGCCGGACGGCGACACGGGCACGAATATGTCCATGACCATCGGCGCGGCGGTGCGTGAATTGCAGGTCTTGGGCGAAGCGGATGTCGCTACGGTTTCCAAAAAGGCGGCATCGGCGCTTTTGCGCGGTGCGCGCGGGAATTCGGGCGTGATTTTATCGCTGATTTTCCGCGGGCTGTCGAAAGGCTTAAAGGGCTTGGAAACCGCCGACGGCGTCCAGTTTGCGGCGGCGCTTGACCTCGGGCGCGAGGCGGCGTACAAAGCCGTAATGAAGCCGACCGAGGGCACGATTTTGACCGTGGTGCGCGAGGCTTCGGCGGCGGCGGTCGCGTCGAAAGAGACTGATTACAAAAAGGTGCTGGAAATTATTGTCGCCGCAGCACAAGACGCGCTTTTAAAAACACCCGAAATGCTCCCCGTTTTAAAAGAAGCGGGCGTCGTGGACGCCGGCGGGCAGGGCTTCCTCTATATTTTAGAGGGAATGAAAAGCTATCTGTTAGACGGCGTGATGATTGAAAATCAGGACGAAGCGGCTAACGGTGTCAAAGGGGACGCGGCGAAAGAGACCCCGCAGGTGCAGTACGGCTACCGTTGTGCGTTTACCGTGCACAAAACGAAAGACGCGAAATCCGGCACGCCGAAATTCAAAGCGTATTTAGAGTCGGTCGGCGGCGAAGTCTCGGTGGCGGAGAGCGGCGATACCGTCAAGGTGCAGATTTGCACGGATGCACCGGGCAATGTATTACAAAGCGCATTGGACTGCGGGTATCTTACCGATATTCAAATTGAAAATATCCGTGAAGTGAAAACGGCACAGCCCTCTGCGGCACAAGATACAAACGCAGAGAAGATGTCAGAATCCGACGAAGCGGCGCAAACGGACGCACCGCTTACGCGTGTTGAGCCCGAAAAAGAATACGGCTTTGTGGCTGTGGCGGCGGGCGACGGCGTCACGCAGTTGTTCAAAGAACTCGGTGCCGACGTTGTGGTATCGGGCGGGCAAACGATGAACCCGAGCACCGACGATATTTTGCAAGCGGTGGAGGCAACGCCCGCACGCCATGTGTTTGTGTTGCCGAACAACAAAAATATCATTATGGCAGCGGAACAGACCGTCAACCTTGCCGACCGCGGCGTGAGTGTGTTAAGCACCAAAACCGTGCCGCAGGGCATTACGGCAATGCTCAGCTTTGACCCGTCGGCAAGTCCCGAGGAAAATCACCTGCAAATGATGAAGGGTGCCGAGAGCGTGCACACCGCGCAGGTGACCTTTGCCGCGCGCGACAGCGAAATGAGCGGTGAGCGCATCAAAAAAGGGCAAATTCTCGGCATGGAGGACGGCAAAATCACCTTGGTGGACAACGATTTGGTCGATGTCGCCTACCGCGTGACGCGCCGCCTTGTGAAAAAGCACAACGGCTCCATCATCACGATTTTATACGGCGAGGAAACCGAAGAAGCCATTGCCGACGCGCTTTGCGAGCGTTTGCAGGGGCGCTTCCCGAATGCGGAAATCAATGTGATTAACGGCGGTCAGCCGGTGTATTACTTTATCGTATCCGTCGAATAAAAAGAGGATTCGTTATGCAACTGAAATCCGATATCAAATATGTAAAGGGTGTCGGGCCGACACGCGCCGAAGCGTTTTATGAGCTTTCGGTGCCGTCGGTCGGCGCCCTTTTGCGCTATTATCCGCGCGCGTATGAGGATTGGAGCCAAATTGTGCCCATACGCGATTTGCAGGCGGGCGAAAATGCTTGCATTCGCGCCACCGTTTGCCACACGCCAACGAAAATTCGTATTCCCGGCGGTACGCTGCTTTTCAAAACCACCGTCACCGACGGCGCAGGACTTTTGAATTTGACCTTTTTCAATAATAAATACATACAAAATCAGTTAAAAGAGGGCGAGGAGTACCTGTTTTTCGGCAAACCCGCACAAAACCGCTACGGCGCGTTGGAAATGGTGTCGCCGCTGTTCCAAAAGCCGCAAAGCGCCCACCGCATTCGCCCGATTTACCCCGCCACGGCTCAACTCAACTCCAAAACGATTGAACGCTGTGTGCAAAATGCGCTCGACGCGCTGGAAACGGAAATCCCCGACTTTTTGCCGCGCGAAATCCGCGAGAAAAATGGGCTGTGCACCTTGGATACCGCCATTCGGCACATTCATTTCCCGCCGGATGAAGAACGCCTTGCCGCGGCGCGCAAACGCTTAATTTTTGATGAATTGTTCCTGTTACAGCTCGGGCTTTTGCAAATGAAAAGCCGCACGCAAACGCTGTCGACCGACTGTGTGCTGAAAACCGATTACACAGACGAATTTGCCGCCCTGTTACCGTTTTCTTTTACGGGGGCGCAAAGTCGCGCGGTAAAAGAAGCGATGCGCGATATGCAATCGGGCGAGCCGATGAACCGTCTGTTACAAGGCGATGTCGGTTCGGGCAAAACGGCAGTTGCGGCGGCGCTTATCTATTCTGCGGCAAAAAACGGCTTTCAGTCGGCAATGATGGCACCGACCGAGGTGCTTGCCGAACAGCATTACCGCACATTCCAAAACTTTTTTGCGGGGACGGGATTAGAGGTCGTTTTGCTGACAGGCTCTGTGTCCGCCGCCGAAAAACGTGCCGTCAAAGCGAAACTGGCAAGCGGCGAAGCCGCGCTTGCCGTAGGCACGCACGCGCTGATACAAGAAGATGTCGATTTTGCGCGGCTTGGACTTTGCATTACCGATGAACAGCACCGTTTCGGCGTTGCCCAGCGCGCAAGCCTTTCGGCAAAGGGCGACAATCCGCACATTCTCGTCATGTCCGCCACGCCCATTCCGCGTACATTGGGCTTGATTTTATACGGCGACCTCAATGTTTCGGTGCTCGATGAACTGCCGCCCGGCAGACAGACGGTGGACACCTACCGCGTGGGGACTTCGTACCGCCCGCGCATTTATAAATTTATTGAAAAGCACATTGAACAGGGTTTGCAGGCGTATATCGTCTGTCCGCTGGTCGAGGAGGGCGAACTGGATTTAGCGCCCGCCGAGGAATACTGTAAGCAACTGCAAAACGGCGTGTTTCACCACCGCCGTGTGGGCCTTTTGCACGGCAAAATGAAGCCGAAAGAAAAAGACAAAATTATGCGCGCGTTTTCCGCGGGCGAAATGGATATTTTGGTATCAACCGTGGTGGTCGAGGTCGGCGTAGATGTGCCGAACGCCGCCGTAATGGTGATTGAAAACGCCGAACGGTTCGGGCTGTCGCAGTTGCACCAACTGCGCGGCAGGGTCGGGCGCGGCACGGCGAAAAGCACCTGCATTTTGGTGTCGGACGCGCAAAACGACGAGGCAAAGGCGCGGTTTGACATTTTGTGCGAGACCAATGACGGCTTTAAAATCGCCGACGCGGATTTAAAACTGCGCGGGCCCGGCGATTTCTTCGGCAAGCGTCAGCACGGTCTGCCTGCCTTGCGGCTTGCGGATATTTTGCGCGACACGGAATTGTTACTGACCGTCCAACGCGAAGCGGTGGAATTTTTGAAAGCAGATGCAACCCTTGAAAACCTCGAACACGCCGCCATAAAACGCCAGTTGGACAAAATGTTTGCCGCCACCCAATCGTAGATTTACTTGGGAAGTAACCTTTACAAATCCTCTCGAATAAAAATTGGGGTTTGTACGCGTAGTGGCGGGCTTCCACGCCCGCCCGTCGATTTTCCACAATGTAAATTGGTTTATCGGTAGGGCGGGGGCGATTCCCCTGTTAGGGGAAATGTCTGCGAAGCAGACAAAA
>JBJEPU010000215.1:0-4593 GCA_051881395.1 Candidatus Fimenecus sp. | reverse complement strand
TTATCTCCAACGGTGAGGTTTTCTGATTTTGTAACATATCATTGACAAACCTACAAAATTTTTATGCTTTCCGAAAATTTGTAAAATTTAAACATATAAGGGCTCGGGTGCAGATGCAAAACAAATTGCTTTTGATTTCCGCCGCCTCGTAAAAATCTTACATTTGTGAAAAAGGCTTGTATTCTCCGAAAAAATACTATACAATATTTAAAAATGTGTTCAGAAATTCGCCAGAGGAGAATACAATGAAGATAAAAACGAAACATGTCCCTTACGAAGTCGCGGTTGCCGCCGAAAAGCCAAAACACATTCGCCCCAAAAAGCCAAGTATGCTGTTTCGCACCTTGATGCGCGTGGCGGCAAGTTTTGATTTGCACGCGGTCAAATTTTCTTACACCCAAAGCCGTATGGACGAGGCAGGCGACGGGCCATATCTCATTTTAATGAATCATTCGAGTTTTGTAGATTTGGAAATCGCGTCAAAAATCCTGTTTCCGAAGCCCTATGTAATTGTCACAACCTGTGACGGATTTGTCGGCAAAGAGGGCTTTATGCGCAAAATCGGGTGCTTTCCGACGCAAAAATTCGTGCCCGACATCACGCTGATTTCCGATATACGGTACGCCCTGCAAAAAGAGAAAACCTCGGTATTGATGTACCCCGAGGCAAGCTACACCTTTGACGGTTGCGCAACGCCCTTGCCGCGCAAATTGGGCGTTCTGCTCAAAAAATTAGATGTGCCCGTTTTAATGATTAAAACCGACGGCGCTTTTTTGCGCGACCCGTTATACAACTGCCTGCAAAAACGGAATGTCAAGGTTTCGGCGCATTTGACCTGTTTGTTGACACAGGCGGAAATTCAGGAAAAAAGCGTAGCAGAGCTCGATAAGATTTTGGACGATACCTTTACCTTTGACAATTTCGCCCGCCAATACGAAACCAAAACCGTGGTGGACGAGCCGTTCCGCGCGGACGGGTTAGAGCGCATTTTATACCGTTGTGCGCATTGCGGCGCCGAGGGCAAAACCGAGGGCAAAGGCACCGCGCTTACCTGCCACGCCTGCGGCAAGACCTATGAAATGGACGAATACGGCAGACTGCACGCCGTAACGGGCGAAACCGAATTCCCGCACATTCCCGATTGGTACCGCTGGGAGCGCGACTGCGTGCGGCAGGAACTCGAAAACGGCACATACAAATTGGATACGGCAGTGGATATTGCGATTCTCTCCGATTACAAGGCGCTGTATCAGGTCGGCGAGGGGCGCCTTTTGCATACGACGGACGGCTTTCATTTGACGGGCTGTGACGGCAAGCTTGACTACACGCAATCCCCCTTACATTCTTACGGGCTGTATGCCGACTATTATTGGTACGAGCTCGGCGATATGATTTGCATTGGAGATAAAGCGCGGCAGTATTACTGTTTCCCGAAAGAGAATGTCCCCGTCGCCAAAGCACGCCTTGCCGCCGAGGAACTCTACAAACGCAAAAAGAAAGAAAAGAAAGCGAAATAAGAAAACAAAAAATTCCTTCCCGCATAGAATAGCGGGGAGGAATTTTTTTGCGTACTATAACATATAACCGACCTGCCGCCGTAGCATATGCGAAACAATGGGCACTATCGCGCAATCCACGGTATTTTAATTTCGATGGGTTGGGCGGCGACTGCACCAATTTCGCGTCACAATGCTTGTTTGCGGGCAGTGGGGTGATGAACTACACAAAAGATGTGGGATGGTATTACAATTCCCCCACTGACCGCGCCGCCGCGTGGTCGGGCGTTCGGTATCTGCATACATTTTTGACAGGTAACCGCGGTGTCGGGCCGTTCGGGGAAGAAACGGCGTTGCACGCAATCGGTGTCGGGGATTTGCTGTTTTTGCAAAGCGGGCAGAATTTGTACCACACCTTGGTGGTGACAGGCTTCCAAAACGGGATACCGCTTGTTTGCTGTCACACGGCGGATGCATATATGCGACCGCTTTCCACCTATATTTTTGAAGATATACGGCCTGTGCACATAGCGGGTGTGCGCATATAGCACGGCAGAATTGTATGCCACAGAAAACCCCCGTCACGGCGAAAAACCGAGACGGGGGCTGTTTTCTGCTTTGTGCAGTCGCCTTACAGCGTTGCTGCCAATTTTTTCAAATATTCTTTGAAATCCGCACCGATTTCGGGGTGATTGAGCGCGACTTCGCAGTTTGCCTGCATAATGCCGAGCTTGTTGCCCATATCATAGCGAATGCCGTCGAAATCGACTGCGTTGAGCTCGCCGCGGCGGGCAAGGTCAAGCATCGCGTCGGTGAAATAGATTTCGCCGCTCTTGGGGTCGGCGGGGGTTTTCTCAATCAAATCGAAAATTTCGGGCGGCATAACCACACGCCCCAAAATGGAATAGCAGGACAAAATCTGCTCGGGGGTGGGCTTTTCAATGATGTTATGTACCTTCATCGTTTTGTCGTCGAGCGGGGTGACATCCAGCGTGCAGTATTTCGGCACATCTTCGCGCGGGACTTCTTTCACGCCGACCACGCCGCAGCCGTATTTTTCATACGCGCGGCAAAGCTGCCCGACCACGGGGTCTTCGGAAATAATAACATCGTCGCCGTACATAACCGCGAACGGCTCGTTGCCGACAAAGCTCTTTGCGCAAAGCACCGCGTGGCCTAAGCCCTTGGTCTCTTTTTGACGAACATAGTAGATGTTTGCAAGGTTTGCACAAGCCTCGACGCCTTCCAAAATCTTTGCTTTGGAGGGGTTGCCTTTGAGTTTGGTTTCCAACTCAAAGGAATGGTCGAAGTGGTCCTCGATAACGCCCTTGCCGCGATTGGTGATAATCAAAATATCGGTGATGCCCGCGGCAACCGCTTCTTCAACAATGTATTGAATCGCCGGTTTGTCCACGATATTGAGCATTTCCTTCGGCACGGCTTTCGATGCCGGCAGAACGCGTGTGCCCAAGCCCGCTGCGGGGATAATCGCTTTTGTAATTTTCATTGGTAACGCCCCTTAACATAAAAATATTTTTGAAAAACAGAAAACTGTTTCAGTAACAATAGTTTACAACAAAAATTTGGAAATTGCAACCATCAGCAGATAGCCGCCGAGCTGATAAATCCAAAATGCGGCAAGACACAGAAAAACCGATACGCCGCCGCGGCGAAACAGCCGCAAACGGTATTCCTCCGGTGTTTGGCTGGTTGTACGAAGTCTTGCAATCTCCTTTGCCGCCTTTTTCTTATATAAAGTATTGGCAAACAACCCCGAAAACAAAGCAACTGCCAAATCGGCAACCGTACGCAGGATGAATTCAGGCGTGGTCACCAAGTCCGTATACGCCTCGGTCAGCGTTTGCACCGCCGCCGAATAAGAGGCATCCTGTGTTTCCAACAAGGCTTGTGCCTGTTCCTGTGCCGCATAAAACGCATCGGTTTTTTCTACCAATCGCGGCGTATATGTCAGCCCCGAAATCGCCAACAGCAATACCATCAGGATTGCGCCGACGCCATACAGTTTACGGTAAAAATACCAATACGGCGCAAAGAAGAATGCCGCCCAATTCCACGAGGTCTTTTTGCCCGTCTTTTCCATCGCGTAAAACTTCGGAATATACCGCCGTGAAGCGGACTGTACATATTCCGCCGTGTCCATAACGGTATTGCCGTCGATGGTGTCGGTCGGGGAAATAACAACCATACCCGCGCGGTAGCCTTGCGCGGCACCGTTGGGCAACTGTACGGGCGGCAAAAAGGGTTGGCCGTTTGCGGCATTGTTGTAAAGCCGCGCGCCGCATTGCGTGCAGACAGGCTCCTCTGCGGCATTTTCGGCGCCGCATTGCGGGCAAAACACAATGTTGTGCCCGTCGCCGCGTTCGTTTTCAGTTGGTTTTTCCGTAAGCAAGGTGCTTACGGGTGCGGTTTGCTGTCTTATTTTGCTTTGCGCAGGGGACCAAATAAAGCCTTCGCTGTGCAACGCGGCGTTTGCGCACTCGTTTTGCTGTACATAACAGTCCCTATGGTGGGGCGTGCCGCAGACGGGGCAGACGACCACATCGTCATCGTCTGTAAACGCCTTGTGACAGACAGGGCAGGTTTCTCCGGTATATCGCATAAAAATCCTTCCTTTTACCCCCTTCAAAATGCCGTCTTCTTTTTCAAACGCAAAAATCAAACGTTAATTTTGACCTCTAACCCCAACAGGTCTTTGTACTTATCCAATATCGGTTGCACATCGTTTGCCAAAAATTCCGTGACCTGTTGCGGGGCGCGCCCGATGAAGTTCTGCGGCACCATTTCGGCACGGATTTCTTCGACTGTCATCCCGAATGCGGGGTCGGCGGCAATGCGTTCGGGCAAATCATTCGGTCTCCCTTCGGCTTTCACGACCTGCCCCGCCGCCATAGAGTGTTGACGGATTTTTTCGTGCAGTTCCTGACGGTCGCCGCCTTTTTTGACCGCCGCCATCATAATATTTTCGGTCGCCATAAACGGCAGTTCGTCGTTTAAGCGTTTTTCAATCATTTTCGGGTACACCACAAGCCCGCTGACCACATTGATATACAGTTCCAAAATCGCATCGACCGCAAGG
>JBJEPU010000214.1:0-4625 GCA_051881395.1 Candidatus Fimenecus sp. | reverse complement strand
GACGAAAAAACAGTCCACCGGACTGTTTTTTGCGCACTGCGGTGCGCCGTCCTGTCCGATTCCGCAGCACAGACAATCCACAATAAAAATCCCCGTCGGGAGACGACGGGGATTTTTATTGTGGAGCGGGTGATGGGAATCGAACCCACACAGCCAGCTTGGAAGGCTGGAATTCTAGCCATTGAACTACACCCGCATATAACGCTGATAATTTTAACAAAAATATACCGTTCTGTCAATACAAAGCGACGAAAAATTGTGTGAAAATTCTGCCCGAAATTCTACATTCCCAACAGGATATACAACGGTATGCGGGTGCGTCAAAGAAACAATGTTGAAAAGTACTTGCAGCACAACGCAGATTGTTGTAAGATTATGCTATGCAAGTAATACGAAACTGTGAGGGATGGATATGCATGATAAAAAAAGGATGAACGCATACACGTCTTTGTGGGGAATAATCGCCATGGCTTACGGGTTGTGGATGTCCGTGTTTATGCGTTGGGACCAATATCCTTATATCATACCGACAGATGCCGATATGGCACTGCCGTCTGAGGCGTTTATTGAAAAATTCGACGGTATGCTTTACGGACCGTTGTATCCGAATGCGGCAGTTTTTTGGCTTTGGGTTATCGGTTCAACGGCTTTGTTGTTCCTGTATGCGTTTTTTATCCGAAAAATCCTTTTTGCCGAAAAGTTAAGCAAGGCAACCACTGTTTTCTGTGCGGTAAACCTTCTTGCGGGATGCGCATTTATTACCTGGTACGGTTTTTTAAGTTTTCCTGCACAGTTCGGGAACATTTTAACCGATGTCACTGCGAGTATGCTGGGACTTCGATATCCGTGGTATTTTAAGATATGGGGCGTGCTTGCGTCTTTATCTATTTTTACAAATACGCTGTATATGTACCGAAAAAACAACTACCGCGGTAAAGCGGGCGTTGTGGTAACTTCACTCGGCTGTGCGGCAATTTTTGTGACCATCAATGTGCCTTCGGCGGGTCTTGATTTGGTGATGACCGCGCGATGCTTAGGCCATTGGGCAACCGCTTTGATTTTTGCGTTTTTAGGTGCCGCCGGTGTCGTGATTTTCCTGTTCCATAAATGCAGAGAAAAGGATAAAAAGTATATTGTGGCAACCGCCGTTTTTGTCAGCGTTCTTGCGCTTATGCTGGTTCTTTTAGTCACAGTAGGCAAGAGTGCGTTTATTGAAAATTTGCCGATGTGGGTAGCCTATGCACTTTTATTTATCGTGAACTTTACCTCCTTTTTCGATAAAAAGCAAGAGGCCGATATGATTTCAACCACAACAGAGGGTGAAACAGTTATGACAAAATAACAGCGAAATTTGTATGCTGCTGTTTCAGAATGTATGATGAAAGTGCGCGGGAGCGAGTGGGCAACCGCGCATTTTCAATATTATGAGATAAATATTTATATTTACAAGTATATTTTTCTTGACAATTTATAAAGAAAGGTTTATATTAAAAACAAAGGTTTTAAAACATATGTTTTAGATGAAAGGAAGTGGTAAAAATGCCGCCGAAACAGAAATTTACGAAAGAAGAAATTATTTCCGCCGCTTTAAACCTTGTGCGTAAAGAGGGCACCGACGCTTTGACTGCCCGTTCTTTGGGCGACGCGCTTCAAAGCTCTGCCCGACCGATTTTTACCGTATTTGAAAATATGGCGCAAGTTCGTGATGAGGTGGAAAAAGCCGCATATGAAATTTACAATCAATATATCCGCGAGGGGCTCAAAGAAAAACATCCTTTTAAAGGCACAGGCAAGGCGTATGTCCGTCTGGCACGGGAAGAGCCGAATTTGTTCCGATTGCTCTTTATGACCGGCACGCCGCAAGTGCCTAATGTGGACGATTTAATGCAGTATGTGGATAAAATCAGCACAACTGTAACCGATGCGGCAAAGGATAGCTTTGAGGTTGACCGTGAAACGGCGCAGAAACTGCACCACCATTTGTGGATTTACAGCCACGGTATCGCTGTTTTGCAGGCAACGGGTGTATGCAATTTTACCGATGAAGAAACAGACGCAATGCTCACCGAGGTGGGGTTAAGTCTTATAAAACATATGAAGGAGTGAGCGTTTTGCATATCATAGAAGTTGAAAATTTACAAAAATCTTTCGGTCAGGTGCGAGCCGTGGACGGTATTACCTTTTCCGTGGAAAAAGGCAGTCTTTTTGCCTTTTTGGGATTAAACGGCGCAGGCAAAAGCACCACAATATCTATTATGACCTCTACACTTGCCCGTGACGGCGGTAAGGTGACAATAGACGGAATGGACATTGACCGTGACAGCGCAAAAATCAAAAGCGAAATCGGCATAGTGTTTCAGGACTCGGTGTTGGACAGCGTTTTAAGCGGCAGAGATAACCTGAAAACCCGCGCGGGGCTTTACGGCATTTACGGTAAGGACTGTGACGAGCGCATAAAGAGTTTGAGCGATTTGCTTGATTTGCACGAGTTTATAAAACGCCCTGTGGGAAAGCTTTCGGGCGGTCAGCGCAGGCGACTTGATGTTGCCCGAGCCCTTATAAACGACCCGAAAATCCTCATATTAGACGAGCCCACAACAGGGCTTGACCCACGCTCCCGTAAAACGGTATGGGAGGTTATTGACCGCTATCGCCGTGAAAAGGGGCTGACCGTTTTCCTCACCACACACTATATGGAGGAGGCGGCAGAGGCGGACTATGTAGTTATTCTCGACAGCGGAAAAATCGCCGCCGAGGGTACGCCAAACGATTTGAAAAACCGCTATACAGGGGACTATATCCGTTTGTATAACGGCGACAAAGCGTCTCTTTTAGCAAAAGGAATTGCTTTCACGGAAGAAAACGGCTATTTACAGATTGAAGCGGAAAATACCCGCGGAGCAAAGGAACTCATTATGCAAAATCCCGAATTGTTTGATGATTTTGAGATTATAAAAGGCAAAATGGACGATGTATTTTTAGCGGCAACAGGCAAGAAGTTAAAGGGGGAGAACGAATGAAAACGGTACTTTTGCTGACAGGGCGGAATATCCGCATCTATTTTAAGGATAAGGTGACCTTTTTCACCTCGTTGATTACCCCCGTTATTCTGTTGATTTTATATGTAACCTTTTTACGGAGCGTCTATGTGGACTCTCTGCTTGCAGGAATGCCTGAGGGGTTGGAAATACCCGAAAAACTCATAAACGGTTTTACGGGCGGTTGGCTTGTGTCCTCCATTTTAGGCGTGTCTGCCGTGACGGTGGCGTTTTGCTCTAACAACATTATGGCAATGGATAAGGTGACAAAGCGCATCAACGATTTTTATGTAACGCCCGTGAAACGGGGACAAATGGCGGTTGCCTATTATTTTGCAAACTTTTTCACCACCTTGCTTGTGTGCCTGATTGCTTTGACGGTTTCCCTTTTGTTTTTGGGCAAAACAGGCTGGTACTTGACCTTACAGGATATACCGTATATTCTTTTAGATGTTTTGGGCTGTGTATTTTTCGGTACATCTCTTGCGGCGTTTGTGGAGCAGTTTGTCAGCACACAGGGCGGTATCAGCGCCGTTTCCACCGCCGTTTCTTCCATGTACGGCTTTATCTGCGGTGCGTATATGCCTATTGCCCAATTTGCAGACGGTATTCAGAAATTTGTAAGTTTTGTGCCGGGTACTTACGGCACGGTGCTGTTGCGCAATCACTTTATGCGCGGCGCAATCGCAGAACTAACAAAAGATTTGCCCGCTGAAATGACACAGGAACTTCGCAAAGCCTTTGACAACACCATTTTCTTTTTCGATAATGAGGTGAGCGTGGCGGTGCAGTATGCCGTTTTGTTCGGCTCTTCCACTGTTATATTGCTTTTGTATGTGCTCACAAGCAATTTACGGAAGAAAAAGAGATAAGCGTTATCAAAATGAATTATCCGCCGGGTTTTTGCACAGACTCTGCGGATTTTTTTATTGCCATAAACTGCATTTTGTGGTACAATGCTCGTAATTTGATTTTGTACTTTATTTTAGGAGATACAGATATGGAAACAGCAGAGAAAAAACAAATTGTATTAAGTGCAATTCAGCCGACGGGCACGCCCACACTCGGCAATTATCTCGGTGCATTGAAGAATTGGAAAACGATGTCGGCGGATTATGACTGCTTTTACGCTGTGGCGGATTTGCATTCGATTACCGTGCGCCCCGAGCCCGCGCAACTGCGCCGCCGCACTTTGGAAATGTATGCACTTTTGCTCGCCATCGGTCTTGACCCCGAGAAAAACACCGTGTTTGTGCAAAGCCATGTCAACGCACACGCACAGCTTGCGTGGATTTTAAACTGCTATACGCAGTTCGGCGAGGCGGCGCGTATGACGCAGTTTAAAGATAAAAGCGAAAAACACCCCGAAAATGTCAATGTCGGCTTGTTTTCGTACCCGACGCTGATGGCGGCGGATATTCTGCTGTATCAGGCGGATTTTGTGCCCATCGGCGTGGACCAAAAACAGCATTTGGAAATCACGCGCGACATTGCCGAACGCTTTAACGGGCTGTACGGCGATACCTTTAAACTGCCCGAGCCCTTTATCGGCAAGGCAGGTGCAAAGATTATGTCCTTGCAAGAGCC
>JBJEPU010000213.1:0-4625 GCA_051881395.1 Candidatus Fimenecus sp. | reverse complement strand
GTGCTGTTTGAGATCCTTCGCTTCGCTCAGGATGACAAATACAAATCCAAATTTGTCATTCTAAACAACATAAAGAATATCAAACACAAAAAGGCAAACCCCCGACCGCACAAAAGGCAGTCGGGGGGTGGGGCTTGAACACAATTATTCGGTTTCAGCATAATACGCGTCCATACGGACGGTTTCTTTTTCCTGTACAGGGCTGTATTTGTCCTGATAATAGTTTTCGTGCCAGCAGTCAAAACTGCCGTCGGGCGAAACGGTAATCACGGTACAGCCGCGCTGTGCGCCGTACTTCATAATGCCCGTGTACGCAAGGTAATCCACCGTATAGCCGTAGGTTAAGCGCACGCCCTTATACATAAGCGAGATATTGTTCAAATGGTCATGCCCGAAGAAAATCCCCTGTGTCGAACCGAGTTCCGCTACGCGGTCGAAGAAGCCGTAATTTTCCGCACTCGGATAAATCACGATGTCTCGTTCGCCCGCTTCACCGAATTTGTATTGCACATTTTCGGTATCTTGAAAGCCGTTGTCGCGGTATTCGTAATACGCAGTCTGCATTTCTTGCAGCGGCATATGGAAAAACGCAAGCGATTTCGGCTGTACGCCGCCGTTTTGCGCCGTAATACGATTCAGTTCCTGCGCATACCAATCCACTTGATTTTCGTGAATACAGTCATAGTTCCAGGTTAATCCCGCCAAAGCGCCGCCTATGTACGCATTGGAATCCAAAAGGAACAGGCTTTGGGTGATTTCTCCTTTGGAATTTTGGACATTGATGCAATAGTTCCCGACGCCGTCCACCGCCTCGTCGCCCGCCCCAAACAAACAGTGCGGATATTCGTCACTTTCGTACAGTGCGCCGATGGTTTCGCGTGAAAAATACGAATAGTCTTCCGAATCGTGGTTACCGAACACCGGCGCCCAATATACACCGAGCTGTTCCATTAAGTCTGCAAAAAGCTTGGCGTTTTCTTTGTTGTTAAAGGTGCCTGCCTGCACCGGTACGGGATAGGTAATATCGCCTGTCACAATCACCAAATCGGGCTTTTCGGCGGTAATCATCGCCGCCACGGCATTGAGCGCCAGATTGTCCTTGCGAATACTCATAAATCCGCCGCCGATATGAATGTCGGTCAACTGTAAAATCTTGAAGTCGCCGTCCGTCACAAAGGTGTAACGCCCTGCCGCATCCTTGACAGGCTGCAACTGATTTTCATATTCTACCGCCGAAAGGCTGTGTATAAACGAACGGTTGGACGCAATGCCCACCGCATTGACCGCCGCCAATATGCCGACCAATACCAGCAATACCGCAAGTATGACGGCAATCACCTTTAAAGCGGTTTTCCCTTTGCTTTTTTTGCCTGTTTTGTTTTGCACCTGTTCCGGTGTTTTCTTGGTTGCCTCCATATACTGCACCCTCCCTTATTGGTATATCAAATATTTTGCTTCGCGCCGGACGGTTTTGCCCGCCGACACCGCAACCGCCGTGCCGATAACGACAGCGAACACCCCGTCTGCCGCAAACGGCAGTTTTGCAGACAGCAACAGTCCCGCAAGGGAAAACAGCGTCACCGCGCAGTCTAAAAGGCAGTCCACAAACAACGCCTTGAACGGTTTGGATTGCTGTTTTTTGCCGACCGTATGGTACAGCACCGCCAAAAGCACCTTGACCGGCACCGTACAGGCAAGCAAAACCGCATATTTACGCAAATACGAAATCGGGAGCGGATATAAAATGCGCTCCATGCCGCTGTAAAGGAAATATACGCCCGCCACGGCAAGTACAAGCCCGATACAAAAAGTCAAAAGACTTTCCGCACGGCGGCGGACTTGCTCGCTGCGTGTTTTTAAAAGCAACACGGCGGCAAGGACTGCCGCGCACAAAAGTGCGTCACCGAAATTGTTTACGGCGTCACAATACACCGCAAGCGAATTCGAGCTGATGCCGACATACAGCTTCACAAACGCCAAAAGCAGATTAAAAAGCAACCCGACTGCCATTACACCTGCCTGCATATGATGTCTCCTAACATTGCATAATATAGTATTTTAGCACAAATCCGCCTTGCAAACAATGCATATTTTCCCCGAAAATCAAACGCATTTCTTAGAAATTTGTACAAAGAAAAAAAGCCGAGGTATGCACAAAACAGTCACACCTCGGCTGTATGGAGTTAAAATCGGTTAAATGCCTTTCAGTTTGCCGATATTGCGAAGCGTATGCGGCACACCTTTGAGAATTTTGCCCATACCTTTGCCGAATTTATCCTCATTGAGAATTAAGAGCAGACCGTCTGCCATTTGGGGGCTAAACAGCCCGAAGCTCATCGAGATGAAATTCTTCACAGGCGTTTGTACTGCCACGGCGCCCGCCATGGTGTCCTCGCCGAGCATTTTCACAAGCATACGGTGCAGTCTGCCACCCCATTTGCCGTCCGCGGCGTCCTCGATGGTATTGCCGTAATCAAGCGGCAAGCTCTTGTCGCGCTGTGACGGGGGAATTTCATGCCCAAGCACCGCCACAAAGGACGCATCCGCCACATGCTTAATATCGCCGGTATAATACTCAGGCGCGGTTTCTCTGTAATCGGGGATTTCGGCTTCAACAGTCGAGGTGACTTCCACCGCAGTTTCCAAGCGAATATCGCGGCTCGAAGCACCGACCATAATTTTGAATGCGCCGCTTTCCACATGCCAATCGTGAATGTTGACATTGTAGTAAGCAAATGCGCGTTTGTCGAGCGTGATTTCAACCGTCTTTGCCTCGCCCGCTTTCAAGAACACCTTTTTAAAGCCTTTGAGTTCCTTTTCGGGGCGGAAAATCGTGCTTTCCACATCGGAAACATACAGTTCGGCAACCTCGGCACCGTCTCTGTCGCCCGTGTTTTTCACGGTAAAGGAAACGGTGAGGGTATCGGTATCTTGGATTTTATCTGCGCTGACTTTCAAGTCACTGTATTCAAAGGTGGTGTAGGAAAGCCCATGCCCGAACGGGAAACGCACCGCCTTTTGCGCCTTGTCATAATAACGATAGCCGACATACACGCTCTCTCTGTATTCCACGGAAACGGGCGTGCCGGGGAAATAGTTGGCGCTGGAATTGTCGGAAAGTGCATAGGGGTAGGTTTCCGCCAATTTGCCGCAGGGGTTGACATCGCCGAACAGCACATCGCAAACCGCACTGCCGCTCGCCTGCCCGGTTAAGAATTCGTTGAGAATGGCCGGCACTTCGTCTGCCCACGGCATTTCGACCGTAGAGCCGCCCGAAAGCACCACAATCACATTTTTGTTGACCTTCAACACTTCATTGACCAAACGGTCATGGAGCGGCGGCAAATGCATATGCTTGCGGTCGTTGCCCTCGGTTTCAAATTCATCGGTAAGCCCGATAAACAACAGCACCGCTTCGGCACCCTTTGCCTTGCTGACGGCTTCGGCAACAAAGGTATCGTCGGACGTCTTGTTTTTCTTCGCGGTCGAATAACCGGGTGCATATTGGAATTCCACGCCCATTTGCACTAAGGTTTCAAAGGCGGAATCCAACTGAATGGGGTTAATCAGCGACGAGCCCGCGCCCTGATAACGCGGCTTTTTCGCCATTTCACCGATAACGGTGATTTTCGCTTTTTTGTCAAGCGGCAAAAGGTTGCCGTCGTTTTTCATCAGCACCATGCACTGCCCCGCGATTTCGCGCGCGAGCTTGTGGTGCGCCGCGGCGTCATAGGTATAGTTGCCGAGCACCTTTTCCCCTTTGAGCGCCATATCAATCAAGCGGTCCACGAGTTCGTCCAAATAGCTTTCTTCGACAAGCCCTTGCTTGACGGCGGCAACGATTTGTTTGTTGCCCTCGCCGTCCGAAGAGGGCATTTCCAACTCCTGCCCCGCAAGAAGTCCCGCAACGCGGTCGTTTTCCGCGCCCCAGTCGGTGACCACAATGCCCTTGTAGCCCCATTCGTTGCGAAGTACATCCGTAAGCAACCATTTGTTTTCGGCGCAGTATGTGCCGTTCAGGCGGTTGTACGCCGCCATAATCGTCCACGGCTGTGCTTTTTTGACCGCCGACTCAAAGGGCGCTAAATAAATCTCCCGCAAAGCGCGCTCATCGACCACGGTATTCACGGTCATACGGCGGGTTTCTTGGTTATTCGCCGCAAAATGCTTCACAGAAGTGCCGATACCCTTGCTTTGTACGCCGTTGATAAACGACGCCGCCATTTCACCTGCCAAATACGGGTCCTCCGAGAAATACTCGAAGTTTCTGCCGCACAGGGGCGAACGCTTGATATTTGTGCCCGGCCCTAACAGGACGGAGACGCGCTCTTTCAGACATTCATCGCCGAGGGCTTCGCCCATTTTGTAAATCAAATCCGGGTCCCACGAGCAAGCGGTCGCGCACGCGGTCGGATAGCAAATCGCGGGCACGCCCTTTAAGGACATTTTTTCGTCCTTGCTTTTTTCCTCGACGCGTTTGCGGATACCGTGCGGGCCGTCGGTGAGCATAATCGACGGAACGCCGACATGATTGACCGCGGCGGTATGCCAATAGTCAAAGCCGGAGCAGAGTGACGCTTTTTCTTCCAGCGTCATTTTCTCTAAAATTTCGGGATGCTGCATAA
>JBJEPU010000212.1:0-4753 GCA_051881395.1 Candidatus Fimenecus sp. | reverse complement strand
CAGACCGTCTAAAATATGTAAGCTCATCAAGCCCTTATCCGTAACAATCATCACATTGTTAATGCCTTTGTCGGCAATCACGCCGGGGAGCTTTTTAATACTGCCGGGACCGGTTAAGAGCTCAGGCTCCGACCAGTCGAGGAAAATCATAAAGATTTTCATAATTTGTTGGAATGCGCGGTAATACGCGGTTTTCAATGCCCACATAGGTAGCACCGTCCTTTATAAAAATGATTTGGGAATTTCTGCTTTTTATTTTACAATGTTTACGCCCTGTTTGCAATAGTGTTTTTGAAAATTTCTTCCGCGCGGACAGCGTCTTTTGCGATTGCCGCCTGCAAATCGGAAAGCGTTAAGAATTTTTGCTCGGGGCGCAAATACGAAAGCCATTGGATTTCGGGGCTTTGCCCGTATAAATTCCCCGAAAAACCAAGCAGATAGGTCTCACTGCGCACCGAGTTCGTACCGATGGTCGGACGCGCGCCGAAATTGGTCACGGCAGGATACCGTTTGCCACCGATTTCGGCAAAAGACGCGTACACGCCGAATTTCGGTTGCACAAAGCCGTCGGGAAAAAATTGGTTGACAGTCGGGAAGTGCAGTTTTCTGCCGCGCTTATCCCCTTCCACCACAGGGAATGCATAGGAAAACGGTCTGCCGAGCATACGGTTTGCCGTTTCGACTTCCCCTTGCGCCAATGCTTGCCGAATTCGTGTAGAAGAAACGGGTGCACCGCCGACTTTGACGGTTTCGGCAACGCAGAGGCGCACGCCGTATTCGTCGCACAGCGCTTGTAAAACCGCTGGGTCGCCCGATTTGCCTTTCCCGAAGGTATAATTTTCTCCACAGCACAAAAGACCTGCCGAAAAGCGTTTGACTAAGATTTCTTCAAAAAATGCACGCGGGGAAAGCGCCATAATGTCGCGAAAATCCACATACAAGGCTTCAATGCCCGCCGCACGCAACAGCGTTTCGCGTTCTTGGACGGTGCAAAGTGCGGGCGGTGCGGACTTTGCAAGCACCGACGCGGGGTGCTCGGAAAACAGCAAGGCAGACGGCGTGAAATCGTCCTGCTTTGTGCCGTTTAATACTTTCCAATGCCCGCGGTGTAAGCCGTCAAATGTACCGAGGGCGATTGCGCGTTGTTTAGCCATCAACAAACACCCTCCTAACCGCGAGAGCGTCGGCGGTCTCCTCTGCGGGCACCTCGCCGAGCCCCAAAAAGCGTCCGTCAGGCGCGTATATGCGATAAAGCCCTGCTTTCGGACTGCCGATGCGGTTCAAAAACAGTTCCCCACCGTTTTGAAAGCGCACCGCCTGCGGTGCCGTAACCGTAATTTCCGGATACGCCGAAAGGCACTTATCCACAGGGCAAATGCGTTCCTGTACCTTGCCCGCATCGCACAACGCTTCCAATTCTTTAAGCGAAATACAATCGTGTAAAGTAAACCCGTTTGCCGCCGTACGCCGCAAGGCACACAGCACCGCCCCACAGCCGAGTTTTCTGCCGATGTCATCGGCAAGCGAACGAATATACGTGCCCGCCGAGCAGGTCACACAAAGGGTGAATTCGTTTTCCGCAAAATCCGACACCGTAAGCGCGGATATGCGGATTTTTCGCTGTGCACGCTCGACCGTTTCGCCGCGGCGTGCCAATTCGTACAGCCGCACGCCGTCTTTGGACAGCGCGGAATACATCGGCGGGGTTTGCATACTTTCCCCCAAAAAAGAAAGCGCCGCTTCTTCAATTTGCGCGGGCGTGACTTGCACAGCACTTTGCGACAGCACCGTACCCGTTATATCGAGCGTATCCGTCGTCAGCCCTAACCGCACGCGGGCGGTATAGCCTTTTTCGGCAGTTGGTAAAAGTTCAATAAAACGCGTTGCACCCGACAGCGCAATCGGGAGCACCCCCGTCGCCATCGGGTCCAATGTGCCGGTATGCCCGGCTTTTTTGCACCCCAAAATTGCCCGTGCACGGTTTGCCGCCGTAAACGAGGTCATATTTTGGGGCTTATCAATACAAATAAATCCTGTCATATGCCTTCAAGCTCTTCGCGGATAATCTCCAACAATCTCTGCTTTTCCGCTTCAAAATTGTCTGCCAGCAATTCACAGCCTGCCGCGCGCGCGTGCCCGCCGCCGCCCATTTTGCCGCAGATTTTCGCCGCGTCCACAGGCGCATAGGTGCGAAGCGACACCTTAAAGGTGCCGTCCTCGCGCTCACGCAAGGTCACGCCGACCGTCACACCCTCAATGCGGCGCGAAAGCGAAGCAATCCCGTCGCACTCGCTCTCGCAAGAGCCGCTTTGGCGGAACATTTCCTGCGTTACGGTCACCACGGCGCACTTGCCGTCAAAATACATTTGCAGATTGTTCAAAACCAATTCTTCCAATTTCAAATAGGTGCGGGTTTTGGTTTCAAACATCACGCGGTTAATTTCCGCCGCGTCCGCACCCGCTTCCAGCATGTTTGCCGCCAGCCTGTACGTATTCGGCGTGGTATTGGAATACCGAAAACAGCCCGTATCGGTTGAAAGCCCCGTATACAGGCAGTCGGCAATTTCTTTGGTGATTTCCGTGTTGCTCGCTGTCAACACCTCGTAAACCAGCTCGCAGGTCGCCGCACATTCGCGCAAAAACAGCGCGTCGGCATACTGCGTGTTGGACAGGTGGTGGTCAATACACAAATCCACCTTGCCGTGATATGCGGTATACAGCGGCTCGCCGAGCAGTTTTTCGTCGGCAATATCCACCGCAACGAGAAAGTCGGGCTTGAAGTCCGAAACGGAAATGCCCGCCCACATATAGGCGTACTTTTGCGGAATTTCGTCAGAGCACGCCACACGCGCCGTTTTCCCGCAGGACAAAAGCGCACGCAGCAACGCAAATGCGCAACCGAGCGTGTCGCCGTCAGGATTGCGGTGGGTTAAAATCAAAATATTGTTTTGCGCCTGTAAAGCCGCCGCACATTGCGCGGCATTGTATTCACGCATCGTGCTCCTCCGAAACTTCTTCCAGCTTTTTGAAAATTTCCATACCGTGCTCCACGGAATCGTCCGCAATGAATTTTAATTCCGGCGTTTTTCGAAGATGCAATCGCGAGCCCACCTCGCGGCGGATACGCCCCGTAGCGCTGACAAGCCCTTTGACCGCCTCTTTGGCGGTGTCCAAGCCTTCGAGCGCGCTGACATACACCTTCGCGTAAGAAAGGTCGGAGCTGACCTCCACGCGCACCACGGTCAGCATTTTATCCTTGACGCGCGGGTCTTTGAGTTCGCGTATCATCGCCACGATTTCGCGTTTAATATCCTCGGAAACACGGTCCGTTCTGTATCCTGCCATTTTGTTACCTCGTTTTTTCGTCGTAGGCGGTTATCAGTCCTGATATTCCTCCATCACAAACGCCTCGAAAATATCGCCCTCTTTTAAGTCGTTGAACTTTTCAAGACCGATACCGCATTCATAGCCTTGGGCGACTTCTTTGACATCGTCCTTAAAGCGTTTAAGCGAGGAAATCGCGTCCTCGGCAATGACAATTCCGTCACGCACCACGCGGATTTGCGCGTTGCGGGTGACCTTGCCGTCTAACACATACGAGCCTGCAATCATACCCGAAGAGGACAGCTTAAAGACACTGCGCACCTCAATTCTGCCCAAAACAACCTCGCGGAATTTCGGCGCAAGCATACCCTTAATTGCCGCTTCGATTTCTTCAATACAATCGTAAATGATGCGATACATACGCATATCAATGCCGTCACGCTCGGCAACCTCTGCCGCAACGGGGTCGGGGCGCACATTAAAGCCGACGATAATCGCGTTCGACGCGTTGGCAAGCATCACATCGGACTCGCTGACAGCACCCACGCCGCCGTGAATGACTTTGACCTTGACTTCGTCGTTCGACAGTTTTTCCAAATTCTGGCGCACCGCCTCCACAGAGCCCTGTACGTCCGCTTTGACAATGATATTGAGTTCTTTCATGTCGCCCTGGTTGATGGAGGCAAACAAATTGTCCAGCGTAACTTTGTGGAATTGGCTGAATTCGGCTTCTTTCGCTTCTTGCTTTCTCTGCTCGACCAATTCACGCGCCAAACGCTCGTCGGAAACCGCGTCAAAGGTATCGCCCGCCTGCGGCACATCGACAAGACCGGTAATTTCCACCGGCACACTGGGGCCTGCGTGCTCTACACGCTGGCCGCGGTCGTTGGTCATCACGCGCACACGGCCGACGGACATACCCGCCACAATCGTGTCGCCCGCGTTTAAAGTACCGTTCTGCACCAAAAGGGTTGCCACGGGGCCTCTTCCCTTATCCAAGCGCGCTTCAATGACAACGCCTTTGCCCGCGCGGTTGGGATTGGCTTTGAGTTCCTTCATTTCTGCAACCAACAAAATGGATTCGAGCAATTTATCAATATTCATATGCGTTTTTGCCGAAACAGGCACGCAAATCACATCGCCGCCCCATTCCTCGGGAATGAGTTCGTACTCGGTGAGCTGCTGCATAATTTTGTCGGTGGAAACGCCGGGTTTATCCATTTTATTGATGGCAACAATGATGCTGACGCCTGCCGCTTTGGCATGGTTAATCGCTTCGATGGTCTGGGGCATAATGCCGTCGTCCGCCGCGACAACCAGCACGGCAATATCCGTTGCCTGCGCGCCGCGCGCACGCATCGAAGTAAACGCCGCGTGGCCGGGGGTGTCCAAGAATGTAATTTTCTGCCCGTCCAAATCTACACGGTAT
>JBJEPU010000211.1:0-4774 GCA_051881395.1 Candidatus Fimenecus sp. | reverse complement strand
AATTGTAGGGAACGGTCTTGACCGTTCCGTAAAATACCATCAAAATCCACGGGCGGGCACAGAGACCCGCCCCTACAACGGGGCGCCGAGTCGCCGCCCCCTACAAATTCAAACTTGTCATTCTGAACGAAGTGAAGAATCTCGAAACCCCACAAAATAAAATGCATGAAACGAGATTCTTCGCCTATCGGCTCAGAATGACAAATGGGCGGGCACCTAGTGCCCGCCCTGTTTTATGCCTAAATCTGCGTCATCCCGCCGAGGAGAATGCCGAAATTGTCTTTGTAAACCTCATCAAACTGCGACAGCGGCAGGGGACTTTGCCCGCGCCCGATTTCAATGGTATACCCTGGGCGGTCATAGGTCTCAATAAACCAATCTTTATACCCGGCAAAGCCCGAAGCATAGGGCGTTTCCTCCACCGCGTAGCCGCTGACCTCGCCGAAATATTCGGCAATTTCGCGCGAGCGCGCCGGCTCGTAATCGAGATATTTCCAATAAATAATTTCCCCTTGGCTGTGGTATGAGAGCGTCAGCAGGAAATTGTGCGTGCGCGTAAAGGTGAACATCGAAAAACTTTCGGGTGCAGTAAGCGGCGCCGTGCCGACGAAATCCCGCGGGGCAGGTGTGCGGAAGCCCTGCTCATATTTAATGCGTTTCGCTTCTTCCCAATTCGCGGGATACTGCAAATTCAAATCTACACCCTCAATATTCGCTTTCCAGCCGTTCGGGAACGGAATTTCGGGGTAGGCGTCGGCAATCTGCCGCGCGCGGTTGTAATACCCGCCGCTTGTAAGCATACCCGTCACCAAATCCACGCCGTCGGGATTGACCATCGGCACCAAATACAGGCTGTACTCCCGAAACAGCCGCGCGGCGAGCATATCGCCGAGTTTTTCCCCCAAGGCGTAACTGTCGGCATATTCTTCGGCAAATTTGAGTAAAACGGGCGTGGTCAACCATTCATTGGCGTGATGCGATGCATTGTAAAACACCTGTTTTTCGCCTGTGCCGATGCGCAAAAAGGAAATGGATTTTCCCATGACGCTGTTGCCCGTACTGCCGCTTTCCAAAAACGGATACCGCACCGAAAGCCCTTCCACAATCCACGCGGTAAGAATAGAGGAGTAGGGGACATTTGTCGGCACCAGCGGAAAATCAAACGGAATTTGTATCCGCGTGCCCACTTGCATATTTTGCGGATTGACTGTCGGGTTGGCAAGCAAAATGCGGTAGAGCGGGGTGTTGTAGCGTTGCGAAAGCGCGAACAGCGTATCGCCGCTTCTTACAATATGCGTGGTGTAGCCCTTTAAATACGGATAGAGCTTCGCCCATGTGCGCTTGCCGACCGCGCCGTCGGGCGATAGTCCGTTTTTACGCTGAAAATCGCGCACCGCCTCCGCCGTGGCGGCGCCGAATATGCCATCCAACACAAGGTCCGTGTAGCCCGCGCGGATAAGTGCCAACTGCAAGTAGTAAACCGCCGTGCCGCGTGCACCGTACCGTAACAATTCCATAGAAATCCCTCCCACATCGTTCTGCTTTATGGATATGGCGCGGGACACGCAAAAAGACCAGATTTCTATTCGATAAGCATCAAAAATCATTACGCCGTAAATATACTTGAATCGCTTTATTTCGGCGTTTACAGTTATCAATAACATATTTTGTCCCACGGGATTGTCCATCCCAAAAAGCCAAAACCAAATCGGCATATTCGATAATTTGCAAATTTCGCTTCAATGGTGCGCGCCTGCCGTATAGCTCATATTGCGGCAGAAATTCTGTTAGTTTTATATGATGCGTTTTTGCGAATACCTTTGCGCAAGTATCAATGCCGCGCGCGCCGCCCGATACGATCTCTGTTGTTTCTTTTGGTAAAAATTGTTCAAGATTTGATACAGTTAGATTTCTCGAGCCAATTACAGCAACTTTCATACAAACCTCCAAAATGTTAGAGTTAAAATAAGTCCAAATTAACTCTAATTATACATTTGAGTCCAAATAAAGTCCATAATAAAGTTAAATTACTGCTAAATTGGGTGTATATATGAAAAAAGAACGGCATTTTGGACTGCGTATTGACGATGAACTTCTTCAAAAATTTCGCTATATTTGCGAATACGAAGGGCGTTCGGCAAATGCGCAAATTTTATTTATGATCCGTCGGCGCGTGGCGGCATTTGAAAAGGAACACGGCGAAATCCCGACCCAAAATACAGAACAATGAAAAAAGACTGTGCAAACAAGAAAAGGCACAGTCTTTTTTGTTGAATTTTTGCACCGAATTCGGTATGATAAAAGCAAACTTAAAAAAGGGGAGTGGTTTTTGTGACACCGCAGGAATTGGTAACCTGTGCGCTGGACGCGCAAAAAAACGCCTATGCACCGTATTCGGGCTTTCGCGTGGGCGCGGCACTTTTGACAAAGCAAGGCAAAGTCTATTTGGGTTGTAACATTGAAAACAAAAGTTTTTCGCCGACGGTATGCGCCGAGCGCGTGGCGCTGTTTTCGGCAATCAGCGCGGGCGAAACGGATTTCGCGGCGCTGGCGGTGGTCGGTTGCGACAAAGACGGCGTATATCAGCATTTTTGTACGCCGTGCGGGGTGTGCCGTCAGGTGTTGTCGGAATTTTGCACGCCTGATTTTCAGGTGATTTTTGGCGATGATACCCTCGACTGCGAAGCGCATACCCTGCAAGGGTTATTGCCGTTGGCGTTTGACCTGTAAAATGTATTTCGTGCGTGGGAAACGGTCTTGACTGTTCCGCCACCTCCCCACTTGTTGGGGAGGTGGCACGCGCAAAGCGCGTGACGGAGGGGCAAAACACAGCAAACAACGCGGGCGAACACCGCGTAGTGGCGTGTTATTCCCCTGTCAGGGGAAATGTCTATTTTAATCATGTAGGGCGGGTGGCAAGACCGCGCCGTTTGGTGACGTTTTCGAAGAAAATCCACGCCCGCACCAAACCACATGAAAATGCGCGGGCGCAACGCGCAAGCGCCCCTACGGTTCGTAGAGAACAACCTTAGTGTTGTTCCGTAAAAATACATCAAATTTTACGGGTGGGCATATAGTTCTGCCTTATCATTTTCACATTACATAACCCCGCAGGAAACAGCCGAATTGCTGTCGCCTGCGGGGTTTTGCTTGCAAAAGCGCTTGAAAGCGCCTTATTGTATATGTACCGCGTCGAGTGTATCGTTTGCCGCCGTGCCGTCAAACCGTAAAAGCGCAAGATTTTCGCAGTGTTCGGCGTCGAGCGCATAGGCGTATTCGCCGCAAACCGTGCCGAAGCGTACCTTTGTCTTTTCAATGGTCACATTGTCGGCATACCGCAAAAAGAAGCCCGCGTTTTTGTGACTTTCCACGCCGTAGTCCAAACACGGGCGCAAATCATACAGCCCGCACGCCCATTTGGTAGTTTTGGTGACTTCCACCTGCACATTTTCAAAGGAAATATCCTCTAAATGATTGTCCGCGTTGCCGTGCAACAGCACGCCGTTTTCCCCTTTACAGGTGATATTTTTAAACCGAATATTTTTAATTTTTCCCGATTTTGTGTTGTTATCACGGTTAAAAGTGGTCAATACAATCGGCTCTGCCGTGCCCCACCAATCGGGGCAGAAACGGCGCGTTTCAATGATAATGTCGGAATACGAAACATTTTCTACATTGCCGCCGTCACGGATTTGAATGGACAGCCCGCGGTTGCTTCTCGAAATGATGCAGTTGGAAACGAGCACATTGCGAAAATCACCCACGCCCTCTGTACCGATTTTGATTGCCGCCGAAGTGGAAATCAGCGTACAGCCCGAAATCACAATGTTCTCACACGGGCCGTATTCCGCGTTCCCTTTGGAGGTCTTTAAGCAAATGCAGTCGTCCGCGCATTCTACATGGCAATTTGTAATGCGCACATTTGAGCAATGGTCGGGGTCAATACCGTCGGAATTGGCAACATCCAAATCGTTCAAAATGCGAATGCTGTCAATGCGGACATCATCACAGCCTGCGGGGTGGAGCGTCCAAAACGGTGCGTCCGTAATCGTGACATCGCGCACGGTGATGTGGTTGCTTTTTTCAATATAAATCACTGTCGGGCGCGGGTAAAAATCGCCCGTGACATAGTATTTATCTTTTCGTTTCACGAAGCTGTGCCCGTTCGCGTCAATGACGCCCTCGCCCGAAATTGTACAGCCGTCTGCCTCAAAACCGTATAGAAAGACGAAAGACGGCTTGCCTGTTACGGGGTTGCCGATAAGAGCGGTTTTCGGGTCATTGATGCGTTCGCACGGGCGAATGTAGCCGTTTATATCCGCAGTCGCCTTTAATCGCGCGCCTTTTTGCAAATGCAATTCAACATTTTGGCGCAGTTGCAACGCATCGCTGTAATAGGTTTTTCCGCTTGTGAGCACCACCGTGCCGCCGCCGATTTGCGCCGCCGCGTCGAGCGCCGCCTGAATGGCTTTCACATCATTTTGCACGCCGTCGCCGTGCGCGCCGTAGTCCTCGGGATAAAAATAAAGCATAACAACACCTTCGGAAATTCAAAATTCAATCTACTATACCACAAACCCCGCCGCAAGGCAATAACTTTTGCCTTTTTCGGCGGGGGTTTGTTTGTCATTCTGAGGCGATAGCCGAAGAATCTCGTTTCTTACATTTTATTTTGTGGGGTTGGAGATTTTTCCATTCGTTCAGAAGGACAAATTGGGATTTGTAGGGGATTAACGGAATAGGCAAAATGCAATACGAGCGTAGGGGGCGTCGA
>JBJEPU010000210.1:0-4783 GCA_051881395.1 Candidatus Fimenecus sp. | reverse complement strand
TCCCCGCCCGGAAGCTGGGTCGGGGATTGGCGCGCTTTGGAGGTCAGCCCCACCAAACTCAAAATATAGGGCACACGCTTGCGGATTTCCTTTTCCTTCGCGCCGATAACGCGCATGGCAAATGCCACATTGTCAAACACGGTCATCGTAGGAATTAAGCGGAAATCCTGAAACACAATGCCCATCGTGCGGCGCAACATCGGGATTTCTTTTTTCTTCATCGTGTTTAAATTAAACCCGTTAATCTGCACCGTGCCGCTGTTGGCAACCTGCTCACGCATAATGAGTTTCAAAAAGGTACTTTTGCCCGCGCCCGAAGAGCCGACGATAAACACAAATTCGCCGTCTTCAATACGGATACTGACATTGCGAAGCGCTTCGGTACCGTTGTCATATGTTTTGGAAACATTTTTGAATTCAATCACTGTTTGCTACCTTCCTTGTTTTCCCATCCATCACACAATCTATCAAAACTTGCTCAATTTTACGAAAAAATCGGCGGTAAAAATTCGCGTACGCAAAAATCTACCGCCTAACATTATAGCATAAAATTGTCGATTTTGTAACCGTTTTATCCGTGTTTGCAAGAATTCTGTACTTTTCACAAAAACACACGCATCAACTGTGCAACTTTCACAGAAAAAACGCAATATTTTGTGAACAAATTGCAAACGAACGGCACAAATTGTATGTTTAATACTTCACGGGGTTGGAATCGAGGTACTTTTTCACCATTAACGCCACTTTGAATACGATAGCGTCGTCAAACTCGCGCAGGTCTAAGCCCGTAAGCTTTTTGATTTTTTCCAATCTGTAAACCAAGGTATTTCTGTGGACAAACAGTTTGCGGGAGGTTTCGGAAACATTCAGGTTGTTTTCAAAGAATTTTTGAATGGTAAAGAGAGTTTCCTGATCCAAAGAATCAATCGACCCGCGTTTAAACACTTCTTTCAAGAACATTTCGCAAAGCGTAGTCGGCAACTGATAAATCAAACGGGCAATACCGAGATTGTCGTAACTGACAATCGTTTTTTCGGTATCAAACACCTTGCCGACTTCCAAAGCAACCTGTGCCTCACGGAAGGAGCGTGCCAAATCCTTAATACCCTCCACCGTTGTACCGATACCGACCAAAACATGGGAATAAAACTCCGCACCGAGGCTGTCGGAAATAGAGCGTGCAAGTTTTTCAAGGTCTTTGGTATCCACATTCGGCTTGACCTCTTTAATCAGCGCGATGTCGGTTTCATTCAAATTGATGACGAAATCCTTGTTTTTGTCGGGGAACAAATTCTGAATGACATCAAACACGGAAATGTCCACATGCTCGGTAATCCGAATTAAAATCACCACGCGGCTGACATCGTTATTGAACCGCAGTTCACGCGCTTTCAAATAAATGTCGCCGGGCAAAATGTTGTCTAAAATAATATTCTTAATAAAATTGCCGCGGTCATATTTCTCATCATAATACTGCTTAATTCCGGAAAGAGACACTGCCATAATCGCAGTATATTTTTGAGCAAGCTCATCATCGCCCTCGACAAACACGGCATATTCAGGGTGCATATGCGAGCCAAACGCCTTATAGGCAAAGCCGCCTACCGTTAATGGCTCCGTGCTTTGAAATACCGCATTCACCTCCGGAGAAAGCACCTCACCGATTCTGCCGAGTTCGCTGCACGAAATGATGGTGCCGGTTTCATCAATCACGCCGATGGTTCTGTCCACCGCATCCGTCATTTGATGAACGATTGCCTGAAAGAGTCTGTTGGACATGGGCTCATCCCTCCGATAGTAGTTTTATACAATCTGACAATTCATTTACTATGTATTTTACACAATGTTTGTGATTTTTGCAAGGGATTTTTTTGATATTTTCAAAATTTTGTTTGCATTTTGCCCAAAAAATGAAAACTTTTTTGGGCATTCGGTAGATTCCATCGTATTTTTTCGCTGAAATTTTACCCCAAAAAATTCGGCAAAATGACGGACAAATCCCTATTCAGCGTTACATACAGAGCATTTGCTGTATCCTTCACGCAAAAGCTCTTCCAAAGTTTTGTCAGTAACAACCTGTTTGTTGGTTTCTTGCATGGACGCGGCATATCGACAGGTCGGCGAATGTATTTTTTTAGAGCTTGTATTCAAAACATAGGTTTTTCCGGTTTCTGCCGTATCCGCAGGCGGCGCAAATGCAGACACAGTTGTTTCAGGCAAAACCACTTCTTGTGTTTCGGCGTCTTCATACCACACAACAGTCGGCGGTACTGCCGTAGCGTCGCGCAACAGTTCGTTTGCCGTTTGATACAGTCGATAGGCATTCCAAAGCGAAATTGCACTGAGTGTCAAAAGCAAAATGCAAAGAAGCCATAACAGTTTACCCGTATTGTGCGTGTGTTTCTTCTCTTCGGCAGGCTTCATTTTGCACACCCCTTACAATGTCCGCAAAGCGTATAGCCGTTTTGCTCGTATGCAGACAGTTCCTCCCGCGTGATTTGCGCACGGTTTTCTTCTTTGATGTTTTGCGCATAGGCACAGTCCGGGCTGTGGATTTTTTTCGTATTGGTATTCACAAGCAGAATCGGACTGATTTCCGTATGCTTTTCGGTGGGCATCGGTGTGGTTTCTTTTGTCGATTTGGTGGTATTCGTCTGCTTGGCGGCGGCGATTTTTTCCGAAACAGGTTCTGTGTTTTGTACTTGTGCAAGCACCGCTTCCGTTTCCGAAATTGACGGTACAGCCGTCGCCTGCCCCGCGGGTGTTGCGGTTTGTGCCGTCTGCTGTGCAGTCACCGATGCCGCGGCAAGCGCCTGTAAGGTGTGATTTGTCTGTATCTGCAAACTGAAAGAAGCAATCAGGCACAAACAGGATAAAAATAAAGCGACAACAACAGACCGTTTTCGCTGTGCGTTTTCGTCCATTGTTGTCACACCTTTCGACAGTTAATGACAATATCATACACGATTTTTTCGCGTTTGTCACAAAATGTGCCGAATTCTCACATATTTTTTTGTATAGTATTTAGATTTATGACGGTTGCCCCCGCCAATTCCGCCTCCTGTAAGCTGTGTGTTACAAGCAAAATCGGCCGTTTTTCGGCTTCTTGTCGGAGCAATGCAATCATCTCGCGGCAAAGGTCTGCATCTAACCCCTTAAACGGTTCATCCAACAGCAAAACGGGACTTTTATGCGCAAGCGCACGCGCCAACGCTACCCGTCGCTGCATCCCGCCGGACAATGCCGACGGTAAGGTTTGCAGTTCCTGTGCCAAACCGACCTTGCACAAAATGCTTTTTGCGGTTTCTATATCACTGACCAAGGCGACATTTTCAAGGGCGGACGCCCACGGTAACAAGCGGTTTTCCTGAAACAAAAAGGTATAGGTTTCGGGCGCACCCGATATTGTGCCGCTGTCAGGGCTTTCCAAGCCACACAGCAAGCGCAGAAGCGTGGTCTTTCCGCAGCCGGACGGTCCCATTAACGCAGTTATGCCTTGCAGGGAGAGCATATAGGAAAAATCCGAAAACACCTGTTTTCCGTCAAAAGTTTTGCTAACCTTGTCAAACAGCACGGTCATTTGGACACGCCCCCTCTCGTCGCACTGCCGATTTTCCCGACGGCGTATACAATCAGTTTTTCAAACAGCATACTCAGCAAAACAACCACGACCGTCCAGGCAAACAAATCCACAGTTTCAAGATACACCTTGGCATTGTAAAGTTGCGCCCCGATGGAATTGCGCGGCGTGCTGATGACCTCGGCGGCAATCCCCGCCTTCCATGCAAAGCCGATGGCAGTCGTCAGCGCTGTCAAAAGGGACGGCGTCACACTCGGAATATAAATTTTTTGCACAATTTGCCGCTTGGAGAACCCGTATGCGTGCGCCATTTCCAGTAAATTGTGGTCCGCTTCCCGAATGCCGCCGGCCAGATTTGCCCAGACCATCGGGGTGACCATCAAAAAGGAAATAAACACAGGAACATGGGATTTTTCCATCCAAACCAGGGCTAAAATGATGAAAGACACCACGGGTGTACTTTTAATCACCGTCAGCATCGGCCGAAAAATCGCATACAGCCATTCGGAAAGCGATGTAACCGCCGCGAGCAGAATGCCCGCCGCCGCGCCGAGCAAATACCCCTCGGTAATGCCCAAAAGCGTTGCACCGGTTTTTACCCAAAAGTCCGCTGTGCAAAGCAATTCGACAAGGCGTTTGCCCACCGCCAAGGGAGAAGCGAACAAAACATCTTTGCCAATCCACAAATAGAGTATCTGCCATAAACACAGCCACACGGATACCGAAACCAGTATCCGTGCCGCTTTTTTGTATGGACTTTTTTTCGTTCTCTTATACACCATACCAGAAATCATCTGCGGGCAATGCGCCGCCGATTGCTTTCGGGCTTGCCGCAAGCAAAACATTCAGGTTTTCCGTAGCAATCTTTTGCATATCCGCACCTGTTACGCAGGTAATGCTGCAACGCGGAATGGCCTGTTTTGCCACAGCCGCTTTCGGAATAATACCATAGGTTTCGCAAAGCGTTGCCGTGTCGTCCAAATTGCTTTCGGTATATTCCACAGACGCCTTGTATTCGGTTAAGAACGCATCTACTGCATCTTTATTTTGTTCTACAAATTCTTTTTTGGCAACAATACAGCCCATTGCCAAAGAAACGCCCGAAGCACTTTCAAATGCAGACGAAACATCCAAAACCGTTTTCAGTGCTTGATTTTGCAAGAGCGACGCGGTCACATTCGGCTCGGGAAGCATATAAATCGT
>JBJEPU010000209.1:0-4794 GCA_051881395.1 Candidatus Fimenecus sp. | reverse complement strand
GGCGAAATTATGAATTTATTATGAATAAATAATTAACAAAAAGTTAATAAATCATCAAGCGTTGAAAATGCGGCAGATTGTATAAAAATCGGAGCACGGTTTTTCCGCGCCCCGAATACAAACAGTTTACGCGGGCAATTCCCGCAAGGATTTAAACACATAGCCTTCCTGTTTCGCCCAATCAATGATTCTGCCGAGCGCCGCGGCGTTATCCGGCGAAACCGAGTGCAGTAAAATGACCGCGCCCGGATGCAAGCGGGCTGTCACCGTTTCAAAGGCGTAATCCGCGCCCTTTTGGTTGTCTAAATCCCAATCGGCATACGCTACCGACCAGAACACGCTTTTATAGCCCAACGAACCAACCAAATCCAACGCGCAATCAGAATATTCGCCCATCGGGAAACGGAAAAACGGCTCGCTGTACCCGAAGTTTGTCCGCAAATAATCGTCCATGCCCTTGATTTCTTCTGCCATACGCAAGCGCGTCAGCGTCGGAAAAGACGGGTGCTTGACAGAGTGATTGCCCACAATGTGCCCTTCGTTTATCATACGCGCAATCAGTTCGGGGTTATCTTTTACCTGCGGCAAGGTGCAAAAGAATGCCGCAGAAACCTGCTTTTCTTGCAGCGTGTCTAAAATTTTTGCGGTATATCCGTTTTCATAGCCGCAATCAAAGGTCAAATACAGCACCTTTTCGGTCGATTTTGTATCGAGACAAACGGCATTATAGCCGTTGTCCGCAAAATACTTTTGATTGTTGACAGAAGTTGCGTGCGGCTGTCCGTCCTTTGCCACGCCGTAGCTGTATCCGATTTTTTCAGTTGAGAGCCCGCGGGTGTTTTCCGGGTCTTCCACTTGAAATTCCTGTAACGGCAACGCGGGCAAGCCCGTATAGGTTTCGCCGTTTTGCAAAACCGGCGTATCCGCCGTTGCAGGCAACACCTGCACGGTTGTGGTTTCTGTTTCGGTCGCATTTTCCAGCGCTTCCGGCAACGGAACGGTTGTTGCTTCGTCGGACGGCGGCACTGTCGTGCTCGTCAAATCCTGCTCTGTTCTACCGCAGGCGCAAAGCCCTACCGTCAGCGCCAAACCGAGTAAAATACAAATGATTCGTTTCATTTTTCCCTCATAACAAGATACCCGCAGAGCTTCTGCGGGCACCTTCTCGCTTATTTCATCATATATTGCATATTGTCTACAAGGCCGCCGATGGTGTTCGCCGCTTTTTTGGCAACCTTTCGCGCCTTTCGTTTTGTCGAACTGCCGCGCATCGCCGCACCGACCATTGCCACAGCGCCGCCGACCGCCAGACTTAAACCGACCGCTTTTGCGGCAGATTGCATTTGTGCTTGCATTGCATTTCCCTCCTAAATAGATTTGTATTCCTATTTTTCGCGGAAAACGCAAACGCATACCAAGCAAAGCATAACCAAATCGGCAGAATTTTCCAAACAAATCGACTGCAAAAGGATTATTCTGTATCTGTCGGTGTTTGCGCGTCGGTTTTCGTATTTTCAAGCGTGTTTTTTTCAATAATATACCGTGGGCGCGCCTTGGTTTCGGCATACATTTTGCCGATATATTCACCAATGACACCGAGGCAGAAAATTTGGATACCGCCGAGCAGGAAAATCACGCACAAAAGGCTTGTCCAGCCCTGCACGGTGTAGCCGAACAGTTTGATAATCACCGTAACCACCACGGCAATCAAACTGACAAGCGACATCAAAAATCCCAAACTCGTAATGAGTTTTAAAGGTCGCACGGAAAGGCTGGTAATGCCGTTAAAGCCGAGCGACAGCATTTTGGACAGCGGATAGTGGCTCTCGCCCGCCATACGCTCTTTGCGGTCATAATACACCGACGAGCTTTTAAAGCCGACCAACGGAACAAGGCCGCGCAAGAACAAATTGACTTCGTGAAACTGTGACAGCGCCTCCAACGCGCGGCGGCTCATCAAACGGTAATCCGCGTGATTGTATACTACCTCTGCGCCGAGTAAATTCAAAATTTTGTAATACCATTTTGCCGTGGTGCGCTTAAACACGGTATCGGTATCGCGCGCGGCGCGCACGCCGTACACAATTTCTGCACCGTCTTTGTATTCTTCGAGCATTTTATCCATCGCGTCCACATCGTCCTGCCCGTCGCAATCAATGGAAATGGTAATATCCGCATAGTTTTTCGCCGTCATCAACCCCGCCAAAAGCGCGTTTTGATGCCCTTGGTTGCGGCTGAGTTTTAAGCCTTCAACCCGCGGATGTTTTGCGCGCAAATCCGAAATGACCGTCCAAGTGCAGTCTTTACTGCCGTCATCGACAAACAGCACGCGGCTGTTTTCGGAAATCTTTTTGTTTTGGATTAACGAATCCAGCTTGCCTAAAAACAAGGTATGGGTTACAGGCAAAACCGTCTCCTCGTTATAACAGGGAATGACGATATATAAAATCGGTGCGTCCATTTTTGTGCCTCCGAATTTCAGATATTATAATAATACCGATTTTCGCGCTCCCTGTCAAGCACAGCGCGGCTTTACTTTTCGCGGGCGACTTGTTATAATAAAAAATAAAACTCAAAAACGGAAGTGGAAACTGTGGCATTAAATATTGTATTGGTCGAGCCGGAAATCCCGCAAAACACGGGAAATATTGCCCGCACCTGCGCCGCGACGGGCGCACGCTTACATTTAGTGGGCCCGATGGGGTTTAAAATCGACGACAAAAAATTAAAGCGTGCGGGGCTTGATTATTGGCACCTTTTAGACATTACCTATTATGATTCTTTGCAGGAATTTTTAGAGAAAACCCCGCAGGAAAATAATTTTTTCTTTTTCACCACAAAAGGAAAACACATTCATTCCGATTTAGTCTACCCCGAAAATGCGTATTTATTTTTCGGAAAAGAGACCAAAGGGTTGCCTGAATGGCTGTTACACGAAAATCCCGATTTCTGCGCACGGTTGCCGATGCTTAACAACGCCCACGCGCGGAGTTTAAACCTCTCCAATACCGTCGCCGTGGCGGTTTTTGAGGTCTTGCGGCAGTGGGGATACCCTGAACTGTTGTGCGAAGGGCATTTAAGGGAATATGACGATTGATTGGCTGTTTTTGTGAAAACAGGAACGACGGGGGCTGTTCTCTGTCTCCAAAAACGCATTGGAGTTATTAGATAAATAGAAAGACAGGGGACTGTCCCCTGTCTTCTTGCTTGCAAGCGGGTTTTCGCTGAAAGATATTCAAGAATGGCTCGGTCATTCGGATTTCAGTATCACCGCTAATATTTATGCGCATTTAGACACGGCGCGAAAAACAAATATTGCCGAGTCAATGTCAAAAACATTTCAGTTTTAATATGTTAGAAAAAGTGGTAGAAATCGGAGATTTCAGGCAAAACAAAAAAGCCTTGAAATCCTTTAAAATCAAGGAATATCAAGACTTTTCAGTTGGCGCGCTGCAAGGGATTCGAACCCCTGACCTTTTGGTTCGTAGCCAAACACTCTATCCAGCTGAGCTAGCAGCGCAAATGCGGTTAAAGTATTCTTTTGACCGCCGAAATATAATACCACCAACCGCCGAAAATGTCAACAGATTTTTTGATATTTTTTATTCTGTAAAAAAGTAAGTCTTTCGGCGTGGGTGCGGTAGGGGCGCGCATTGCGCGCTTGAATGATTTGTCATTTTGAGGCGAAGCCGAAGAATCTCGTTTCCGCCATTCCGGTTTTGGCGGTTGAGATCCTTCGCTTTGCTCAGGATGACAATTTTTTTGCTGTCAATCTGTGGAATAGGGCGATGCACAAATCGCCCGACAAATTTACTGTAATTTACAGAACGGTCAAGACCGTTCCCTACGATTTAGTTGTCAATCACGAAATGCTAGATGCTAGAATGTTGCGGCGTGCATGGCACGCCCGCCCGCAGAGTTTGATTTGAATTTCGGCGGGGGCAAGCCCCCGCCCTACTCTTTCCATTCAAACGGGCAAATATACAGGCAAAAACTGTATTTAGTCCTCGCGGTAGTGTTTATACCCCGGGTGTTTGCCCGTGATGCCGTAATATTTGCGCAAATCAATCAGTTTTTGGATATTCTCTTCGGAAATTTCCTTTTCGCCGCCCAAAAGATGCGCGGTCAGGCTGATTTTTGCAAACAGTTCAAGTGTTTCCATACGGTAATAGGCGGTGATTGCGTCCGCACCGACGGTCAGCGCGCCGTGGTTGGCAAGCAACAGCACATCGTGCTCCTGCAAATAGGGCGCAATCGCATCGGGCACTTCATAGGTCGAAGGCGTACCGTAGGGCGTGACGGGAATGGAGCCGATGGCGGCAACCGTTT
Organism: Candidatus Fimenecus sp.; assembly: GCA_051881395.1. Taxonomy (GTDB): domain Bacteria; phylum Bacillota; class Clostridia; order Oscillospirales; family Acutalibacteraceae; genus Fimenecus. The sequence goes on along the minus strand of JBJEPU010000209.1, from coordinate 465 downwards.
CAATCATCGTGTAGCGGTCCAGCGGCACATGCGCCACCGCATAGCCTGTGGCTGTGGGCGGGTGTGCGTGCAACACGGCGCCGACATCTTCACGCTCTTTGTAGCAACGCAGATGCATTTTGATTTCCGAAGACGGGCGGTAGCCGTTTTCAGCCTCCAACACATTGCCCTCGCCGTCAATCACCACCAATTTTTCAGGGGTGATGAAACTTTTGCTGATGCCCGTGGGCGTCGCCAAAAAATTGCCGTTCGGCAGTTTGACGGACAAGTTGCCGTCATTCGCCGCCACCCAGCCCAATTGCCAAGTTTTGTGGCAGATGTCGCACATAATTTCGCGCGTTTCCATATAGTCCATAGTGACACTTCCTTTTATGATTTTTTATTTTAGGGTAACGGTAATAATCCGAACTACGGTTTCTCGTGGCGGATTTGCCCTTACTCTTCGTTAAAATACTCGTTAATCCG
>JBJEPU010000208.1:0-4900 GCA_051881395.1 Candidatus Fimenecus sp. | reverse complement strand
TATCTCCAACGGTGAGGTTTTCTGATTTTGTAACATATCATTGACAAACCTACATCAATACATTCCTGCGGTTTTTGTTGACGGCAAGGATGTGAATTTTTCATATTGCAAATTCCGTAACGCAAGCGCATTACAGCACGCATACAGCGCCGACGCGAAGAGCAGCGGGTCTGTCCCCGCAGGGCGGCGCGATTCATATTCAGGCGGTAAAGCTATCCCCTCGCCCGCCAGCACGGTTTTCCCGCCGCGTAATACCGTAAGCGTACCGAGTTTGCCGTCCGTTGTTACCGTATAGGGAGACAACAAAACATCGCACCCCGTCAAGGTTTCGGGCGTATCGCACAGGATAACGGAAAGCCCGTTGGACGATAAAATTTCGGATTGCACCATTTCATAGCTTGCCTTATTTTCACAAAAAATACGCATGGATTTTACAAGTGGCACAAAATCGCATACGGCGGTTTGCAAAGCACCGTTCGGGTCGATGATGCCGAGAATACAGTTTTGAAAAGCTGCGCGGTTTTTTTGCAAAAAAGCGCGGGCCGAATTTAAAAACAGTACTGTCGGAAAAATACACGGCGAATACAGCCGAAGCGGTGCGGGCAATTCCTGCCGTATTTCGCCGCAAGGCAGAATTCTTTGCGCCGCCGCACCGATATAAAAGGGTAAAAACGATAAATCAGCACGCCCGTTTTTTTCCGCCTGCACGGTCACTTTATAGAAAAATGCACCGCCGCGCACCGCAACCTTTTCTATGGACGGCTGTGCTTTTTTTGAAAGCCGTCGGCGAAACCGCGGCAAAGGTACATACGGTTTAATTTCTAAAACACAAAACAAAAAATCACCTCACATACCACTGTATGCAAGGTGATTTCGATTTCATACACTTATTCTCCGCTTGTTTCACCCGTTAGCATGGAATACGCCTTTTGATATTGGTCATCCTCTGCAAGGGGCAGTAAAGGAAGTTTGACACGCTTTTCACTGCTCAACGGGACTTCCGTATCCGGCGTTAAGCCGACCTTATTGTAAGCGTCACTGATATATGGCTGGATGACTGCCGTTGTCAACAAAATGGCACCGCCGTCACTTAAAGCAAACGCTTCCTGCATGGTCCCGTTCCCGGCGGTTTTTTCGCCGACTAACTGCGCTTTGCCGTAATCGCGCAAATCACAGGCAAACAGCTCCGCAGGACCTGCCGTATCGGAATTGACAAGCACAATCATCGGCATAGAAACACTCTCTGCATCCGCGGTAAAGGTTTGGCGAACGGAGCCGTCCTTTGCCGTTGCCGTTGCCAAAGCGCCTGTTCCCTCGCTTGCCACAGGCACAAGCACATCCAAAGCGCTTGCCGCGTGCGTAATCAAACCGTTATAGGTGCCGCGCAAATCAAAAACCAAACTCGTTGCGCCTTGTTTCACAAGGGAATTAACCGCAGATTTTAACTGCGTAGCCGTGGTGGCATAAAAATCGGTGATTTTCACATAGCCGACGCCGCCGTTTAAACTATAATACACACTTTGCGCCGAATAGCCTTTCACCACGCTGACGGTTTTACTTTCTTCCCCACGCACAAAGGTCACAGTCACGGTGGAAAGACGGTCACCCGTCAATTTTTTCATCAGTTCCGTGTAATTATAAACCGTGACGGCTTCTTCATCAATATGTGTGATTTTGTCGCCTTTTTGTAAGCCGCTGATGGCTGCCGGAGAGTTTTCGGAAACCTCGGCAACATAAATCGACATATCGGCGGAATTATAAAAGGCAATCACGCCGATACCGATTTTTTTGCCGTCCATTTCGTCTTTATATGTGCTGTAATCGGCGGCAGAAAGATAGCGGCTGTATTTGTCGCCCAAGCCTTCGGCATAGCCGCCGGAAAGCTCTGCATTCAACAGACTGTCGTTAATTTCGCCGTAATAGTTGTTGCGGACAATATCGTCTAACTCCGAGACAGACGAATACAACTTGGAGCGGCTTGGCAAATCCTTAATTATGGAATTGTAGGTGCGCATCGTCAGAGACATCGTAATGGCAACGGTTGCCGCGACCGAAACAAAAATCAGCGCGAGCGCAAGTCCCAAAGAAATCTTTTTGTTCATAGGTTGCTTTCCCTCTCGTTCCGATTTTTTACGGTAACCACGGTGCGGGATTGACGCGCGTACCGTTTACCCAAACCTCAAAGTGCAAATGCGCACCCGCGTGCGGGTTGGACGCGGTCGGCTTGGGGCTGACATTCCCTGTGTTGCCGACATAGGCAATTACCTGCCCCTGTTTTACCGTTTGCCCTTTGGAGACCAACATTTTACTGCAATGCGCATAGCGCGTATACACACCGTTGCCGTGGTTGATATAGACATTATAGCCCCAGCTATAATGCATTTCCGCCGAGTACACAACGCCGTCCGCCGCGGCGCGGATTTCCTTGCCGTAGGTGTTGCCCGTTGCGCCCGCCGTGACAAAATCAATACCCTTGTGGTTGGCGTACCAGTACCAGCCCGCCGAAATAATCACATTCGGATATTGCAAGGGGCAAATCATCCCTTTGGAAGAAACGGGATAATTGGACGAACCGCTGTTATTGATGGAACCGCTGCCGTTTTCCATCTCCTCGGATTTTTTGCGGTCATACTCTTCTTTTTCGCGTTCGATTTGCGCGATTTGGCTTTGATATTCTGCGCTGTTTTCATCCAGCTTATAAATATAATTGTTTAAATTGGCAACCTTTTGCTCCAAGGAGGATTGCTTGGTGTCTAAGGTGCTCAATGCCGACTTTTGCTCCGCACGGTCAGCGGCAACCGCGTCACGCTCACTTTGCACGGCGGCCTGTTTTTCCAAAACGGCTTTTTGGTCTGCATCCAATTTTTCTTTGGTCGCATTCAAATCGTCAATATCCGCTTGCAAATCGGCAACCAACGCCGTATCATGGTCGGAAATGCGCCGAATCAGTTCAATACGGGTTAAAAAGGTTTCGAAATCCTTTGCGCTCAACAAAATTTCCAGCGTCGAGGTTTCCCCCGCCATATAGGCGGCGCGCAAACGCGCACTCAAAGCATCATATGTAACGCTGATTTGCGCTTCCAATTCCGCCTGTTTTGCCTCGGCGTTGTCCATTTCCACCTGTAAATCGTCAATCTCGCGTTGATATTGTTCAATAATCGCGTCTTTTTCCGCGATTTGGCTGTTGAGCTGTGCAATTTTGTCGTTATAGACATCCATTTGCTCTTGCAACAGGTCTATTTGTTCTTTCAACTCCGCCGCGCTTTGTTCCGACGCGGCTTTTTTATCATTTGCAGCCGCAATTTTATCTTCAAGCGCGTCAATTTCCGCTTGGAAGTCCCGTTCCGCGCTGACAGGGAAAGCGGCGGTGGATAGGATAACGGCGCAAATCACAAAAACGCTGACAGCGCGCTGTAAAAAACGCTTACTCATTGCTGACTACACTCCCTTGTTCTTTCAAATACTTATTCATCGAAATCATACTGCCGAAGCCGCCTGTAAAGATACCGATGCCCAAGAACACGCCTAAAATCTGCAAGGCATACTGTGAAAAAGGCACCATACTGAAACCGAAACTCATCAGTAAATCCGAGAACGATACAGATGCCAATTCATAAAGGCCGCACAATACGCCCAAAGAAATGACGCTTGCGATAATGCCGATGAGCACACCCTCGACCAAAAACGGCCAACGAATAAACCAGTTGGTTGCACCAACGGCTTTCATAATATTGATTTCAAGTTTGCGGCTGAACATGGTGATCCGAATGGTATTCGCAATAATAAACAGCGCAACCAAAAACAGCATCACCACAAGCCCAATGCTGACGATGGTAACCGCACGGCGAATCGACAGCAATTTGCTTGCCAAATCGCTGTTTTCCCGCACCGAGCTGACGCCCGTTAAGGTTTTGATTTGCTCGACGGTAGCGGAAAACTGCGTCAAATCCTTTAAAGTGACTTTATACGCATCCGGCAAGGGGCATTCCGTAAAGCCTTCAAAAACGGCGCTGTCGCCGCCCATGGATTCGATTTGGGCGCGGAAGGCATCCTCTTTCGGAATAAATTCACAGCTTTCGATGTTTTCCATATTCTGCAATTCCACACCGACACCGGAAGTGGTGAGGTCGTCGCTGTCCATTTCCACATAGACCATCACCACATTTTGCGCTTCTACCTTGTCAAGCAATGCATCAATATTGAAAAATGCCATTGCCCCGACGCCGATGATGACCAGGCAGGCAAGTAAAACCGTAACCGACGCCAAGGTCATTAAACGGTTCACCCAAATATTACGAAAGCCCTCACGGGTTAAGTATTTTAAGCTCGAGCCCTTCATTGCGCATCACCTCCGTTTTGCACCTCGGACAGATACGCCGAATAATCAATATCGTCCTCTGCCAAATCCGTATCATCTAAGCCGTAATTCTGCATAAAATCCTCTAAATCCTTATCGACATTCGGCTGGAAATAGAATGCGGACTGACGGTTCTCCTCGACCTTGTTATCGGCGAGGACTTCTTCCTTGGTCGGGGATGCGACAGGCACTTCTGCGGTCGGCTGCTGCGGCGCGGGAGCGGGTGCAGTCGCTTGCTCGGTCGGATAATTCTTTTCAATCGCGGCATAATCATCGGGCAGTTTGTCTGTATCGCTGGTATCGGAAATCACAGCACCCTCATCAATGGTAATGACGCGGTGGTGGAAATGGCGCACCAAATTGTGTTCGTGTGTCACCATAACCACGGTTGTGCCGTTCGCATTGATATGATTTAACAAATCCACAATTTCGTAAGACATTTCGGGGTCGATATTCCCTGTCGGCTCGTCCGCAATCAAAATACCAGCATTGTTGACGAGTGCACGCGCCAACGCCACGCGTTGCTGTTCCCCGCCCGAAAGC
>JBJEPU010000207.1:0-4966 GCA_051881395.1 Candidatus Fimenecus sp. | reverse complement strand
GGGCGTGGAAAACCGCCCCTACAAACGGGGCGCCGAGTCGACGCCCCCTACAACAACAAATTCCAGTTTATAGTGCTATTCTATCAAAATTATCTGTAATATTCAATCACTATATCAAATAATAGTTTACCAAAACAGTCATAGATAACGGACGATTCGTGAATCGCCTCTACGCACAAAATAAGATTTATTTGTAGGGCACTGTATGCCCCGCCGCAATCGGTGTATATGCGCTTTTGCGGGACGATGAAAGGCATCGTCCCCTACAATTTTCATAAAATTTTATGGTATTGCTTGTAGGGGCGGGTCTCTGTGCCCGCCCGAAATTCAAATAAGATTTACGGCGAGGGCAAGCCCCCGCCCTACCATGTAAAACCGTGTGACCAAGTAAAAAAGGACTTTCCCAACCATATATCGGGGAAGTCCTTTTTGTTGTTATTTTTTTGATTTTAGAGTGATGCCAATGCGCCAAAACGGTCTTTGAGTGTGCCGTACAGGGAATCGTAAAATGCGTGGAAATGCCTATATTCCGCTGTGCGCTGTGCGTTGGGTTGTTGGGTTTCGGGGTTATATTTTACCATTGTTTTGCAGGCAGACGACACATCGCTGTAAATGCCTGCGCCAACAGCGGCAAGCACCGCCGCACCCAGCGCCGCACCCTCGGATGAGGATGCTGTTTGTACGGGAAGGCCGAACAAGTCGCAAAGCATTTGTCGCCAGAAAGCACTTGACCCACCGCCGCCTGTAAGGAGCATTGTATTCGGGTTGATACCTGTTTCGTGGATAACACAGAGGCAATCATATAATGAATAGGACACGCCCTCCATCACCGCACGGATAAAGTGCGCCCGTGTGTGTTTCGCAGAAATACCGAAGAATACGCCGCGGCAATCGGGGTCAAGGTGCGGTGTGCGCTCGCCCATTAAATAGGGCAGATAAAAAAGATTTTCCGCACCCACAGGGATGCTTTCCGCTGTTTCGTCCAAAAGTGCATAGACAGAACGGTTTTCCGCTTTTGCCTTTAAAATTTCCTCGTTGCAGAACTGATTTTTAAACCACTGCAAGGAAAGTCCTGCGCCCTGCGTAACGCCCATCACATGCCAAGCACCGGGAACGGCACAGCAAAATGTGTGTATGCGCCCTTGCGTATCCAATTTAGGCTTATCCGTATGCACATACACAACGCCGGAAGTACCGATTGTGGTAAAGGCTTTGCCGTTTTCCACAACGCCTGTGCCAACTGCGGCGGCGGCGTTATCACCTGCCCCGCCGACCACGGCGGTTTTTGTGGAAAGTCCCGTAATCTTTGCGGCGGTTTCGCTGATATAGCCTGTAATTTCAGGGGATTCATACAATTTCGGCATGGCGGACATGGGCACGCCCACAGCTTCAATCATTTCTTTCGACCATTTGCGGTTAGGCACATCTAAAAGTTGTGTACCCGAGGCATCGGACATTTCCGATGCAAATTCGCCTGTTAAACGGTAACGCAGATAGTCTTTCGGCAACAAGATATGACGGCATTTTTCAAAATTTTGCGGCTCGTTGTTCTTTACCCACAGTAATTTCGATGCAGTAAAGCCCGTCAAGGCAGGATTTGCCGTGATTTGCACCAGCTTTTCTCTGCCGACGATTTCGGTCAACTGTTCGCACTCTTTTTTCGTGCGCTGGTCGCACCACAAAATGCAAGGTCTGATCACTTGGCAGTTTTCATCCAGCATTACAAGCCCGTGCATCTGCCCCGAAATACCGAGGGATACGATTTCCGCAGGAGAAACACCGCTTTTTGTAAGCATCTCACCGATAACGGTAACGGCGGCATTCCACCAATCCTCGGGGTCCTGCTCAGCCCAACCGTTTTGCGGCTGAACCATCGGGTATTCCGCCGAGGCGGAGGCGATTTTTACGCCCGTTTCGTCAAAAAGCACCGCCTTTGTGGCAGATGTGCCGAGGTCAATTCCGATTACATAACGCATAGTCGGTCTCCTTTTTAGTGAAACAGTATGCTGTTGACGACGGTTTCAAGCCATTCCTGCTTACCGCTTGCGGGGGGCGCAGGTTTCTTTAATTGACAAGCATAGTCGGAAAGTTCTTTCAGTGTCGCTTCGCCGTTTCTGATTTTTTGACCGATTTCGCTTTCGAAACTTTGATAGCGTTCTTTTATAAAATCATCCAAACGACCGTCTTCAATCAACTCGGCGGCTTTTATAAGGCCGAGCGCGAAAGTATCCATACCCAGTATGTAGCCGAGGACAATATCTTCAAGCGTGTTACTCGGGCGGCGGTTTTTGGCGTCGAAGTTTAAGCCGCCGTTTTTCAGTCCGCCTGCTTTTAACACCTCATACATGCACATTGTGGCTTCATATACATTAAAGGGGAACTCGTCTGTGTCCCACCCAAGGAGATAGTCGCCTTGGTTTGCGTCGATACTGCCGAGCATGCCGTTCATAGCGGAAATGCGCAATTCGTGCTGGAAAGTATGACCTGCCAATGTTGCGTGGTTTGCCTCGATATTCATTTTGAAATCCTTATCAAGGCCGTACTGACGCAAAAAGCCGATTGCCGTTGCCGCATCAAAATCGTACTGATGTTTCATGGGCTCTTTCGGTTTCGGCTCAATATAGAAATCGCCCGTAAAGCCGATGCTTCTGCCGTATTCCACAGCCATACGCATCAGTGCGGCGATATTCTCCTGCTCAAATTTGACATCGGTATTGAGAAGCGTTTCGTAGCCCTCTCTGCCGCCCCAGAACACATAGCCCTTGCCGCCGAATTTCACGGTCAAATCCAGCGCTTTTTTAATTTGCGCCGCCGCAAAGCAGAAAACCTCGGCGCTGTTTGTACTGCCTGCGCCGTTCATAAAACGGGGGTTAGAGAACATATTCGCCGTGCCCCACAAACATTTGATGCCCGTTTTTTCCATTTTTGCAAGGATATAGTCGGAAATTTCGTCCAATCTTTTGTTGGTTTCGTTGATATCGTCCGCTTCGGGAACCAAATCTACATCGTGAAAGCAGAAATACGGAATACCCAGTTTTTCCATAAATTCAAAGCCTGCATCCACCTTGGCTTTGGCGTGCTCCATGGTTGCAGGTGCACAGCCGAAGGTCTTATCCGCCGTGCTTTTGCCGAACATATCTACACCGTCCGCACCGAGGGTGTGCCACCAAGACATGGCAAAGGAAAGATGCTCGCGCATTTGCTTGCCCATTACAATGCGTTCAGCATCATAGTAACGGAAAGCAAAGGGATTTTTGCTTTTTGCCCCCTCATAAGGCACTTTTTCAATAAAATCAAAATAGGTCTGCATCATATAAACTCCTTTCAAAGATGTAAATAACTTTTTTAAATCGGGCATTTCTCAATAACCGTTGTTGCATTGGGGTTTGAAAATTCCCCGACATTTACGGAAATGCTTTGCCCGTCATAGAGATACAGCGGATATTTACCCGAAAGATACACCGTGTCGCCCTGTTCGTTGACGGAATAGAAATCCTTATCCTGCAAGTGGAAAACGACCTCGGTTTCCTCTCCCTGTTTTAAAGAGACACGCTGAATTTGTATTAGGGAACGAATGGGATTGCGATAGTCAGTCGGCGGGCAGGTCATATACAGTTGCAACACCGTTTCGCCGTCAAATCCCCCAGTATTTTTCACCCTGCAATGCAGTTCGTTACCCTGTAACGCACAGTTTTCAAGTGAAAAGTCGGTATAAGAAAGCCCGTAGCCAAAGGGGTATTGCACCTCGCCTTTAAAATAGCGGTAGGTGCGGTTTTCCATATCGTAATTTGTAAAGTCGGGCAAATCCTCCACGGAAATATAAAAGGTAACGGGCAATTTCCCGCAAGGCGTGCTTTTGCCGAACAGCAGATTTGAGATAGCCTTGCCGCCCATAGCACCGGGGTACCAGCACTGCAAAATGGCGTCCGCACGCTCTTTATACGCGCGAAAATCCATGCACCCGCCCGAGAAATTCAAAATGACTAATTTCTTGCCGAGAGAAAACAACTTTTCCAATAGGTCAATTTGCACATCTGGCAGAGAAAGCGTCAGGCGGTCGCCCTGTTCGCCGAGCATTCCGCCGCCGCCTTTTAATTCTTCGCCGCCTTCCTCGCCCTCAAAGGAGCAATCAAGTCCGCCGCAGAACAAAATCAAATCGGCGTTTTCCGCTTTTTGGAGTGCCTCTTGCTGTAAAGCGGCGTTTTCTTTTAAGTTATAGGAATAGCCCTGTGCATACTCGGTGTTGCTGTTTTCAAGTTTTACCGCCTCGGGCACTTTGCAATAGCGTTTCGGCGTACCGAAATAGTTACCGAGATACGCAAGGTCATTTTCCGCATTATAGCCCACCACCAAAATCCGATGTGTGTTGGGTTTAAGGGGTAAAATTCCGTTATTTTCGAGCAAAACAACGCCTTTTTCTGCCATTTTGACGGACAGTTCCTCATTGGCAGGCGTAGCGTTTTCGGCAGGAGAAATGGCGTTATAGGGGCAGTTTTCGTCGAACATACCGAGAGCACTGCGCACAGCAAACAGTCTTGATACCGACTGCAAAAGTGTTTCTTTGGTTATGTAATGCAATGTGTATGAAACAGGCAACAAGCGGTAGTACTGGCCGCATTCCAAATCACAGCCTGCGTTTAGTGCCATTGCCGCCGCCCATGCAGGATTTTTTGTAAGCTTGTGGTCTTTTTTAATGTTGCTCAGCGCCCAGCAGTCGGAAACGAAATAGCCCTCAAAGCCCCAACTTTCTCGCAAAATCTTTTGAATCAGCGTATCAGACGCACAGCACGCCTCGCCGTTAGTACGGTTGTATGCGCCCATTACACCGCAAACCTTTGCATCTTTCACCGCTGTTTTAAAGGCGGGCAGATAGGTTTCAAACATATCCTTTTTGGAAACAACCGCATTAAAAGAATGGCGCAGTTCCTCGGGACCGCTGTGCACGGCATAATGTTTGGCACAAGCG
>JBJEPU010000206.1:0-5011 GCA_051881395.1 Candidatus Fimenecus sp. | reverse complement strand
GACGAAAAAACAGTCCACCGGACTGTTTTTTGCGCACTGCGGTGCGCCGTCCTGTTCGTCTCCGCATCAGGGCAAAATCCAAAACAAAAAACCTTGCCGGGAGACGGCAAGGTTTTTTGTTTTGGAGCGGCTGATGGGAGTCGAACCCACCTGTCAAGCTTGGGAAGCTTGCATTCTACCGATGAACTACAGCCGCGTAAAGCAATGGCGCAAGAACTTCCTGCGCCATTTTATATGGTCGGAGTGACGGGACTTGAACCCATGGCCTCTTGGTCCCGAACCAAGCGCGATACCAAACTTCGCCACACCCCGATTTGCGCTCGTTTTCGAGCGCTTTGGTATTATAATATATTCCGCCCGTAAAATCAAGGCTTATTTTAAAATTTGTCTGAAAAACTTTTAAAAATGCCGCAAAATCAGCAGACAAACCGGTGCGTTTACACCGCCGTAAGGGAATAGGTTTCGCCTTTTACGGTGTCAAACACCAAACAGCCGGTTTCGTCATAGGTGCACGCACTGCCGTCACAGAATGCCAATTTGCCGTTTTCCAACGCGATTTTGCAAACGCCGCCTGCGCGCGAGAGCACCTCGGCTTTTTGCAACTTGCCGTCTTTCCACGAAAACGCAAGCTCAAAATTGCCGCGCGCCACAAGGCCGCGAATTTCGCCGTTCTGCCAAGCGGCGGGCAGGGCAGGCAACAGGTCAATCTGCCCCAAATGGCTTTGCATCAGCATTTCCGTCACCGCCGCGGTAAAGCCGTAGTTGCCGTCAATTTGGAACGGCGGGCAGACATCCCAAAGGTTGACATACAGCCCGTTTTCAATCAGCATACCGATAAGTGTCAGCGCACGGTCGCCGTCGCCCGTGCGTGCGCGTGCGCAAATGCGCTGTGCCATAGCCCAGCCTGTGGAACGGTCACCGCGGTCATCCAGCGATACCTTTGCCGCCGCGATATATTCGGGATTTTTGTGGCGATTGATAAGATTGCCCGGGTACAGCCCCAACAAATGCGACAAGTGCCGATGTTGTCTTTCACCGATGGTGCCCAAGGCTTTTTCGTGATACCATTCTTTGATTTGGCCGCTTTCGCCGATTTCAATCGGGCGCAACTTCTCCATAATTTCCAAACGGTGTGCGGTTTTTTCTTCGTCAAGCCCCAGTACCTTTGCGCTTTCGGTCACATCGTAAAACAACTGCCAAAGCATCGATTGTTCATAGGTGTTGCCCGCCGTGCGCGGTCCGTGCTCGGGGGAGAAGCAGGGCACGGTGACAAGTCTGCCGTCCTTTTTTGCAAGCAAGCTTTCAAAATAATCCGCCGCCTCGGTAAGCATCGGGTAGATTTCAGTTTCCAACAGGGCTTTGTCGCAGGTGTATTCGTACATTTCGTAGATGTTATGTAAAATCCACGCCACGGCAACGGGCGACCACCCCCACGAGAAATCCCACCCGGGGCAGGTCCAGCCGAACGGCGTGTTTTGCGTATGATACAAAAAGCCGTTGTGCGCGGTTTCGTTGCTCTCGCGCCCCGTATATACCGCCGCTGTGACGCGACCGGGCGCGCAAAGGGCTTTTACATAGCGCAAAAGCGGCGCGGCACATTCCGCCAAATTCCCCGTAAAGGTCGGCCAATAGTTCATTTGCAAATTGATATTCAAATGGAAGTCACAGCTCCACATCGGGTGATTTGTGTGATTCCAAATGCCCTGTAAATTAGAGGGGAGCATATCCCCGTCACGCGAGGCGGCAATGGTCAAATACCGCCCGTATTGATACAGCAGTTCCTCCAACGAACGGCGCACCGCAGGCGGGCAGTCCGCTTTGGCGTACGCACAAAGCAATTCGTCGGCGGGCAGTTCTTTGCCGCCGCCGAGCGACAGCGCCGTGCGGGAAAACAACGATTGATAATCCTCTAAATGCGCGGCAAGAAGCGCATCAAAGCCCTTTTCCTTTGCCGATTTTGCCGCTTCCTCTACACGCGCGACCAGCGCGTCTGCCGATTCGCCTGTGCGGTAAACGGGATAGTTGTCGCAGTAGTCCGTGTCCGCCGCGAGGTACGCATTTACATAGGTTGCATTTCTGATTTTCAACGCTTTGCCGCAAACGGAGATTTTGCCGTCGGTTTCTACCGTCAATGCCGCCGCGAAAAGAAGCCCGTTGTCTTTGAGCGCACCGCGGTGGAAAATGCCGTTTTCATTTGCCGTCAAATTTGCACCGTGATGCGCGGGGTAGGCGAGGGTACAACACAGCGGTGCGCCTGTACGCTCCAATCGCAACACACCGACTTTATCAGGGTAACTTACAAAATATCGCCGTGTTTCCGTAATCGCGGTATTGCCCTTTGTACGCTGGATTTCCGTTGTGCAGACGGCGGTATCCAAATCCAACGCGCGGGAATATGCGCCCGTTTTCAGCGTCGGGCGGTCAAACGCTATACGGATTTCACCCATGCATTGGTACGCCCCGTAGCCGTCCTTTCCGCCAACCAATTTTTCGCAAATTCGACTGCCTTCTTCGTCCTTGCCGTTTAAAAAGGCTTCGCGCGCATCTTGAAAATACTGAAAACGCGTTTTGCCGTTTTCGTCCGTGCCCGTCAGGTTGCCGCCGCAGTAATCCGGGCGTTGCGGCGAGGGGCCGCCCGTCCAAAAGGTTTTGCAGTTGACGGTAATGCGCTCCTTTTGTATTCCGCCGAGTGCGGAAAGCCCTAAACTGCCGTTGCCCAGCGGCAGGGCGGTTTGCGCCCAGGTGCTGTCTTTCGGGCGAAAGACTTCTTTTTGCTTCGGTAATTGTTTATACGGCTGATTAAAATACAGTTTCATGTTGCACCCGCCTATGGATTTTTTTCCATTGTAGCATATTTTGGTTTTTCTCACAAGTATTTTTGCTGTTCAACACTTCTCGCCTTTTTGTCGAGGATAATCTATTGACAATAGTCTATGCATTTGTTAAAATAGTTATTGCGGCAGACCGAATGACGATGTGTGTTTGGGGTAATACAAATTGAGGGGATTATCCCAGGGGTATAGAATGCTTAGTCAGAGGGCATCTGTAAAATCGTATGCTTGCAACAAAAAAGTCATCGCATATTTGCGATGACTTTTTTGTTTGTAAACAGGAACCGATTTTCTGTTACGGCCAAATCCCGCGGAACTGTAAGGCTTCCGCAACGCGACGCAGTGCGATTAAATACGCGCCGGTGCGCAAGGTGACCTGTTTTTCCTTTGCAATCGAATAAACGCCGTTAAATGCGCTTGCCATTTTTTTGGCGAGCTTGTCATTGACCTCTTTTTCTTCCCATTCCAACGCCTGCAAATTCTGCACCCATTCAAAATAGGAGACAATCACGCCACCGGAATTGGCGAGAATGTCGGGTACAAGTACGACACCTTTTTGCTCTAAAATATCGTCCGCTTCAATCGTGGTCGGGCCGTTTGCACCCTCCACAATGACTTTTGCGCGAATGCGGTCGGCGTTTTGGGCGTTGATTTGATTTTCAAGCGCGGCGGGGATGAGTACCGTCACTTCGCTTTCCAAAATTTCGGCATTGGAAATGCGCGTCATACCGTCTTCCGCATATCCCGACAGCAGATTGCCGCGCGTCGAAAGATAGTCGCAAATCAACGGAATATTTAAGCCCTCTGCCTTGTAAATGCCGCCCGAAACATCGCTGACGGCAACCACCTTTGCGCCCTGTTCATACAAAAGCCGCGCCGAAACACTGCCGACATTGCCCATTCCCTGCACGGCGACGGTGGCGTTGTGTATATCTATGCCGAGCTTTTCGCAAATATATAAGGTGTTGAGCATGACGCCTCTGCCGGTTGCCTCTGCGCGCCCCAAGCTGCCGCCGAGTTGTAAAGGCTTGCCCGTAACCACGGCGGGCGTCGAGTGCCCGTTTAACATACTGTATGTATCCATAATCCAGCCCATCACTTCGGCATTTGTGCCGACATCGGGCGCGGGAATATCGCGTTCGGGACCGATTATCGGCGCAATCATCGAGGTGAAGCGTCGCGTCAGCCGCTGTAATTCCGCCATGGAGAGCGTGTTCGGGTCAACGGCAATGCCGCCCTTGCCGCCGCCGTACGGAATATCCGCCACGGCGCATTTAAAGGTCATCCATGCCGCCAATGCTTTGACTTCGTCTTCGTTTACATCTTGGTGATAGCGAATGCCGCCCTTTGCGGGGCCGCGTACGGTGGAGTGTTGCACACGGTAGCCGCGGAATACCTGTACCGAGCCGTCGTCCATGCGCACGGGGACGGACACGCGCAGTTCGCGTTCCGGATATTTTACTGCTTCATAGTCTTTTGGGGAGAGTCCTAAAATCTTTGCCGCTTTTTCCACGGTTGCCAAAACATTGTCATACGGATTATACGCCATATCAGTCACTCCTTTTTTTATATCTGCCGTAAGGTGAATGAAAATTCACTTTACAAAATCAGTATCGTTTATTTTGCGCGATTTGTCAATCCTTCTTGTGCAAAAAAGATGTGCAAGATTGCAATTTCGGAAAAACGCATAAAGGACAAGTTCGGAATATAGCGAAAATCCACAAGGCAAATTACACAAAAACGCCCGCCGATTTTCGGCAGGCGTTTTGTTGCAGTGGAATGTGTCAGTTTTTCAGACTTTGAATCGGCGCGGGGATTCTGCCGCCGCGGTGAATGAATTTCGCCGGGGAGGCAGTATTGACTTTCATCACGGGCCCGTAGCCCAGCAATCCGCCGAAATTCAAAGTGTCCCCAATATCTTTGCCGATGGCGGGAATGATGCGCACCGCCGTGGTTTTGGAGTTGACCATACCAATCGCGGCTTCGTCGGCAATAATGCCCGAAATGACTTCGGCGCTCGTGTCACCGGGAATGATAATCATATCAAGGCCGACCGAGCAAACTGCGGTCATTGCCTCTAATTTTTCAATCGAAAGCGTGCCGTTTTCGGCGGCGGCAATCATACCCGCATCCTCCGAAACGGGAATAAACGCGCCCGAAAGCCCGCCGACATGGGAAGA
>JBJEPU010000205.1:0-26225 GCA_051881395.1 Candidatus Fimenecus sp. | reverse complement strand
TTGATGATTTATTAACTTTTTGTTAATTATTTATTCATAATAAATTCATAATTTTACTGCTGTACCGTGGTAAAATATACTATCATTTTTATTTAGGGGGAAAGGTCTATGAATTTACAAAAAATCATTGACAAAAAAGACGCCGCCGCAGAGTATATGCTCAAAGAAATTACATATATCTGCCAAAAATTTGAAAAGCGTGCACCCGGCTCCAAGGGAGAAGAGCAGGCTTGCGAATATATGGCAAATGTACTCAAAGAGCAATGCGGCTGTGAGCGCGCCGATGTGGAGTCGTTCAAAGAGCATCCCGGTGCATTCTACGGGTGGATTTATTTCACCATTACCTTTGTGCTGCTTGCCGTTGCGCTGTTCTTTGTGTTCCCGCTGGCGTCGATTTTGCTGATTGCGGCAGGGTTGTTTATCGTATTGGCGGAGTTCGGCGTTTACAAAAAACTGATTGACCGTTGCTTTAAAGAAGAAACCGGCCACAATGTTACGGCTATCAAGAAATGCACGGGTGAAGTGAAACGCCGCATCATCTTTAACGGCCACCCCGATGCGGCTTGGGAATGGCCCGTAAACTACAAGCTCGGCGGTGTCGGCTTTGAGGGGCACGCGGTGCTTTGCGGTGTCGGCGCTGTGTATTATCTCGTGCTTGCCATTATCGCCGTTGCGCAAAACGGCGTTTCGTTCGGACTTATCGACACGGGCTCCTTACTGTTCAAATTGGCGCTGTGGGGCTTGCTGTTTGTTCCGTTTTTGGTCGGTCTTTATTGGATGGTCAATAAAAATCGCGTGGTGGACGGCGCCAATGACAACCTTTCCGGTTGCTATATGGGTATTGCGCTTTTGAAAATGCTCAAAGATGAGGGCATTGAATTGGAAAACACCGAAATCGGCGTTGTTTTGACCGGCTCCGAGGAAGCGGGCTTGCGCGGTGCCAAAGCGTGGTGCGAGGCGCACAAAGGCGAGTTTGACGATGTGCCGACCTTTATTTTCTCGTATGATACCATTCATGACCCGAAATTCTTAATGACCAACTACCGCGACTTAAACGGCACGGTCAAGGCAGACAAAGATGTTTCCGATTTGTTTATGGAAGCGGCGAAGGAATTGGAAATTCCCTGCAAAAAGGGTTGGGTGCCGCCGCTTGGCGGCGCGACGGACTCCGCCGCATTCGCACAGGCAGGCTTCCGCGCAACCGGTATTACGGGCTTGAATCATAAGTTGGAAGATTATTACCACACCCGCCGCGATACCTATGACAATATGAATTTGGAAGGCCTTGCGGGTTGCTTTGCCGTCAGCGCAAAGGTGCTCGAAATGTTCGACAACGGCGCAAAGCAGTAATCGAATTTTGTATATCTAAACGTAAAAACCCGTCGAAAATCGGCGGGTTTTTGTGTTGCAAGGAATTTTGGGAAAGAAAGGTAAATTTTAATTTATGTTTGTCATCCTGAGCGAAGCGAAGGATCTCAAAAGAAAAGTGTATCGAAAACGAGATTCTTCGCCTGACGGCTCAGAATGACAACGCGTAGGGAACGGTCTTGACCGTTCCGCGAACCGCCCCGTTTACGGGGAGGTGGCACGGCACAGCTGTGACGGAGGGGCAAAAACACATCAAAATTTACGGGTGGGCGTGGAAACCCACCCCTACAACGGGTCGTCGAGTTACGGCTACGCCATTACCCCTTTGTCGCTACGCGACATTTCCCCTAACAGGGGAATCTCACCGCCCCCTACGCACAATTTGTAGTTCGTGCGTGTAGGGAACGGTCTTGACCGTTCCGTCAAATCGCATCAAAATCCACGGGCGGCCGAGGTCGTCCGCCCCTACGATTGGTTGGATAAATTAAAATTTTGCTTTGTTGCAAAAGGCAATTCCAGGGCGCGGCATTTCTTGCTTTTCGGCGCGTTCTGTGCTACAATACCCATACTATCTTTCGGAGGCAGAAAAGAGAATGGATACAATTTTACTGCACCCGCCGTTATTGGAGGGAGAGGGGTTTTCGGTTTTGCGGCAAAATCCCGACCGCGGCTGGCGCATGGAAACCTATTTGACCTTGGGTAGCAACACCGTAATGTTTAAAACGGGCAAAACGCCGCTTGGCTTTTTAGATGAACAAATTGAATTGTACCGCGGTACGCCGTGCGCGCTCGTGCAGTTGTATGTGTATTTAACCGAATATTGTAAAAAACCGCTTGACGATGCCGCGTTTGCACAGTTGCAAGCCTATTTAGAAGGCGTGCGCGCGCGAAAGTTACGCGTACTGCTTCGCTTTGCTTATGAATTTGATGTGGACCGCAAAATCGGGCCGACCTCCCGCCGTATATACGGGCATTTGCGGCAAATTAAACAGTGGTTTACGGAAAATGAACCCTTGGTACGCGATACGGTGCTTGTTTTACAGGCAGGCGTAATTGGCGCGTGGGGCGAATGGCATACCGCGCGGCATTATCACAATAAAAAGAAACTGCTTTTTGCGCTGTGCGATACAGCGCCCGCATATTTGCCTTTGCAGGTGCGTATGCAAAGGTTTAAGGACTGCGTGCAAAATACCGAAAATGCGGCGCGTGTGGGCTATCACGACGATTTTTTGGTCGGTGCATATTACAAGTGGAATACGCCTGCCGGCGCGCCGGACAGCGAACGGTTCCAAAGCTTTGTAAAGGAATCTCGCTTTACATTGAATGACGGCGAAATGCCGTGGGGCAGAGATAAAACCGTGCAGGAGGGCTTCATTGACGGCTTTGAAATGCTGACAGCCTGCGCCGAGCACAGCCTTTCTACTTTGAGTTTAACGCATAATTACAAGGAGGAAAACGGGCAGTTTAATATGGTGCGCTGGCAATCGGAAACGCTGACCGCCTTGCGCGCAAGCGAGCTTGGTTGTCCGCACACTTCGGCCTATTTCACACAAGACGGGCAAGCGCTGGAACGCACGGTATTTGACTTTTTGACCGACCATTTGGGCTATCAAATTGCCGTACGCGAAATTTTCGTAGGGGACGCCGCAGACGGTCGACAAACAGCAACGGTCAAACTCTCGAATGACGGATTTGCACTGCCGTATGCGTTTACAAAACTCCGTTTGCACATTGTGGATGCGTCGGGGAGTGTAAAGCAGTTTAACTTTACAGATTATGCACCGGAAAAATTGCTCGGTGGCGGGGCGGGCACCTTTTCGCTGACCGACGATTTCGGTGAAATTTGCAAAATCGGGTTGTCCTTGGAGAAAGAAACCTACTCGCCTTGTGCTGTACGCTTTGCCAATCGCTGTGCGTTTGACGAAAACGGCGTGAATTGGTTTGAAATTACACCGTAAATTTTTTCTATAAGAAAAGACAGGTAGTTTTGCTATCTGTCTTTTTTCTTTCGCTTGTGAAAGAAAGAATGGTTGCGAAATAAATCAGAAAAACCAAAAGTTCGTTCTGAGATTATAACATTTTTCCATTCGCCGCAACCTTCACATAATTCTAATTCCTCTGAAAGAATGTAATTACTTTCCGGTTCGTCTGTGCCGTTTAATTCATTCCAACATTCTAAGCAAAATTCTGCCACTCTTTTCACCTCAATTTATTATATCAAATATGCATTGCAATTGCAATGCATATTTTAAATATAAAACAGACTACACTATAAGTAGTACAATCGTATTGCGAGGTGGACTTGTGGGTAAATTTCAAATTCCGTCTATTCCCTCAACAACAAACAAAACAATCCGTTTTCCGAATGATGTTGTCGAACAAGTGGAAAATGCAATACAGGGAAAGGATTGCACATTTTCTGCATTTGTCATTGCTGCTGTGCGCTCCGCACTGGAAAGCTTAGAAGAAACGGAATAAGGTAATACAATCAAAAAATGCCGAACAGGTTTTTCTGTTCGGCATTTTTTAATGCATACTGTATTTTGCGCGTAGGGAACGGTCTTGACCGTTCCGTAAACCTTCCCAATGAATGGGGGGAGGTGGCACGCGCGAAGCGCGTGACGGAGGGGCAAATCACATCAAAATCCACGGGCGGCCGGGTCGACCGCCCCTACGATTCGTAGGGAACGACCGAAGACGCGTTCCGCAAAATTATATCGAAATTTACGGGCGGGCGTGGATTTTCTCCGAAAACGTCACCAAACGGCGGGAGCAGAATTCTCCGAATTCAGGCACCCTTTTGTCTGCTTCGCAGACATTTCCCCTATCAGGGGAATAACCCCGCCCTACTCTATTATAACAGACATTTCCCCGAACAGGGGAATCACCCGCCCTTACGCGTTGTCATTTTGAGCCGTAGGCGAAGAATCGTGCGTTTTAGATTCTTCACTGCGTTCAGAATGACTTTTTTATGGGTTTATTTCCGTTCCTGCGGGGGCTTTTCGGCAATGAACACGCGGAAAAGCGGCAAACATGAAGTAAAAAACTTTTTGTATGCGGCGCAATAATCCGCACTTTGCTGTGTGCGTTTGCATCCGCCTGCACGGCAAAGGGGATAGACATTGCATTTTTTGCAGCGGTCGGGAACAGGGAGACTTTCCTTGATAAAATCGACCGCTGTTTTGCTGGTTGCCATC
The DNA here is from genome assembly GCA_051881395.1 of Candidatus Fimenecus sp. Taxonomy (GTDB): domain Bacteria; phylum Bacillota; class Clostridia; order Oscillospirales; family Acutalibacteraceae; genus Fimenecus. Next base: position 21,660 of record JBJEPU010000205.1, on the reverse strand, counting down.
GTACGAAAATCCGTTTCGTGAATGTTGCCGAGCAGATATTCGTCGGTGCAGTAAAAGTCGCACGGGTAAATATTGCCGTTGCTTTCGGAAACAAATTGGTGCGCGCAATGCCCCAAAATGCCGCATTGTTCGGTCTGTTGCCCTAAAAACAACCGCACCCAATTGTCAAATTGCCGCACGCTCATATACTGCCCGCGTACATAGTCTTTGACATACAAATTGAATACGCGAATTAAAAAGTCCGCGTATTGGTCGGGCGTCATATACAGCTCGCTTTCCTCTTTGGAGTCAAACGGGCGCAAACATGGGATAAACTGTAAATACCGAAAGCCTTTTTGGCGGAAATAGCGGTAAATCCGTTCGCCGTTTTCGGCACAGTACCCAGTTAAAACCGTCAAAATATTGAATTCCGCGCCGTGGCGTTTTAAGGTTTCGGCGGCAGAGAGAATTTGATAAAACGAATTTTGCCCCGAGGGCTTTTTGCGGAATTTGTTGCCCTCTAAATCGCCGTCCAAACTCAATCCCACCAAAAATTGATTGTCGGCGAAAAACTGCGCCCATTCGTCGGTGAGTTTGGTGCCGTTGGTTTGAATGGAGTAAAATACATTGCTGTGCTTTCGATTTTTCTGCTTGACCGTTTTTGTAAAGTGTTCAAAAAACGGCAGACCGCACAGCGTCGGCTCGCCGCCCTGAAAGGCAAAGGCAACGGGGTGCCCGTCGGCAAAGTCGAGGGCTTTTTCGATGAGAATATCGGCGGTTTCGAGTGTCATAGTGCCAAAACCGAGATGTTCCCTGTGTTCGGAAACATCTCGGTAGAAGCAGTATTCACACGAAAGATTGCAAAGGGACGACGCCGGTTTTACCATCAAAGATAAGCTTGGCATAAGACCACATCTTTCGGAGAAAATATGTTATTTTACAATACCGCGGCGGTTGTCTTTGAAATCCTTTTGAATTTCATCAAGTTTCGCATGGTATTCATCTGCAATTTCGGGATATACCGGCGTGCGGTTGTAGTTTTCGCCCGCGTCGTCGGTCAAAATGTGCAGCCAATTCTTGCGGTATTTGTCAAAGAATGCGGAGTTGTCATTCTGGATACGGTCGAAATACTTGAAGGTAATGAAATCATTTTCCGTCAAAATTTCGTAATTGTAATCCGGATACATTTCCAGCACCGCCGCAGTCGGCATCGTGTACTGAATTGCCTTGATGTCCTCGCGCTTCATATGTAAAATCGGATTGTCTTTGGTGTGGATAACTTCGTCATTTTTCAAAAGTCCGGTCATCGAAACACCGTCGATTTCACGGTCAGCGGGGAGATAACCCGTCTGCCCGCCGTTGCCGGTAATGCCGCAGAGTTCCATAAGCGTCGGGTAGAGGTCTACAAGCGTTGCAGACTGTTTTCTGTCGGTGCCTTTCTGCCCGAGCGCGCCGTTGTCATTGTCCCAACGAATCATAAACGGCACCTTCTGCCCGCCTTCATACGCGAGGTATTTGCCGCCGCGCAGGTCGCTGACGGAGCCTTCCAGCGCCGGGCCGTTGTCGCTGGTGAAGATGATAATGGTATCTTCCAATACACCGAGGTCCTCTAATGTGTCAAACAACTGCCCGAGGTAATAGTCCACTTCCGTAACGCAGTCCACATAGGTGCCCAAGCCGCTTGTGCCGTCGAATTCATCGCCGGCAAACACGGGCGCGTGCGGCCACGGGGACGCGTAATATGCGAAGAACGGCTCATCGGAATTCTGTACCTGGTCGGTAATCCAAGCGGTCATTTCTTCGTTAATCCATTCTGTCAACTTGCTTTGGTCTTTTTTGCCGTTTACGAACATTTCGTCCGTGCCGTGCACGATTTCATACTGCCCGTTTTCCTCGCGGACATGGTAGAACGGCGTCATGTCGTTTACATGGTGACTGCCGTAGAAATAGTCAAAGCCTTGGTTGGTCGGCAGATATTCGCCGTAATCGCCCAAATGCCATTTGCCGAACGCACCGGTGTTGTAGCCGGCGGCTTTAAAGGTTTCGGCAATGGTGATTTCATCACCGAGCATACCGTCGGCATTTGCACCCATTTCAATCGAGTTGAAAATACGCGTTTGCGCAAACGGGGTAATGGTGGCAATGGTCGGGTACATCACATTGTCCGCATAGCCACGGTACGGGTAGCGACCGGTCATCGCCGCGAAACGCGCGGGCGAGCAAACGGAGTAGGACGAATAGAAATTGTCCAGCACAATGCCGTTTTCGCCGATGCTGTCAATGTTCGGCGTGTCGTAAATTGCGCCGTTTAAGGAAATGTCGCCCCAACCGAGGTCATCCATCAAAATGAACAACACATTGGGATTGTCTGCCTTGGTAGCGTTTTTGTCTACGCCCTTTAAGTAATCATCCTGCCCTTCCCAAAGACGCTCGGTATTGGGCTTGGAACGCAAATTCATGGTCAGCACATAAATAATGCTGGTGGCAATTAACAAAACGCTTAAAACGCCCGAAAGCGCTTTCTTTGCGCCCTCTTTTTTGAAGGTATGCTTTGCCGTGAAGAACAACCCCCAAAGGCAAATTGCCGCGGGGAGTGCAAGCAGGAAGTTGCCGAGCAATCTCGTGCCGAAATTGCCCTCGCCCTGCAACCACGGGTGGTCAGCGGAAGCGTACCCCGCAAGACCCGAGGAAAACGCGCCGAAGCCGCCGTCTGCGCCCCAAATGATGTAGTATACAACCACGCCGAGCACAGCCGCCGCGTAGCCGAATACCATCGGTGCGTAAACTTTCTTTTTAATGATAAGGCTCAACAGAATGACAGCGGACATAATGCAGCAGTAAGCCACTGCAACCACGCTGACAAAGTTCAGGCGGAAAATCCATTCCGCGAGCATAATGCCGATGCCCACAATCATTAAGAGAATGGGAAATACTTTTTTGCCTGTGTCTAATGTGATTTTCTTTTTCATTGCACAGCCTCCTTTTTATACGCAAATATTATACTATATAAAGTGCCTAACCGTCAAGTAACCAAAGCGTACCGAAACGGTATAATTTGCCGCACACACGCGGCAAATTTTATAGAATTGTTGAGAAAAAGCAAAGTGCCCGCCCGAAGAACGGACAGGCACTTTTTAAGTGTTTTATTAGTTGTATTTTTTGCGTGCAACATAGGAGGTGTGCAGGATTTCGTGCGCCTTGTGGCTGCCGGGTTCACCCAAGAACTCGTTGTACAGCTCCTTGATTGCCTCGTTTTCGTGCGATTTGCGCTTCGGATTCTCGGCGTCTGCCGTATAGAGCGCTTCCGCGCGGCGCGCTTTCAAATCGACGAAGTTGCGAACAACTGCGTGCTGAATCGGCTGGCCGCCGCCGTTGATACAGCCGCCCGGACAGCCCATAATCTCAATGAACTGATAGTCCGCGGTGCCGTCCTTGATTTTGTCAAGCAACACTTTTGCATTTTTCGTGCCGCTGGCAACCGCAACCTTAACTTTCAGCCCTGCAACATCGTATTCTGCTTCTTTGACGCTTTCCATACCGCGGACCTCTTTGAAGTCTACGCTCGGCAGGGTTTCGCCCGTCAAGGTTTCTACCGCGGTACGCAGTGCCGCTTCCATAACGCCGCCGGTTGCGCCGAAAATGGTTGCCGCACCGGTGGACTCGCCGAACGGAATGTCGAATTCCTCATCGGGCAGGTGTTTAAAGAAGATACCCGCGCTTTCAATCATACGGGCAAGCTCACGCGTGGTAATGGCAATATCCACATCGGGGTAGCCGGACGCCGCCTGGTCGGGACGCTTGGTCTCGAATTTCTTGGCGGTGCAGGGCATCACGCCGACCACAACCATATCTTTCGGGTCCATACCGAGCTTCTGCGCGTAATAGGTTTTCATGGTCGCACCGAACATCTGTTGGGGAGATTTGCAGGTGGACAGATGCGGAATGAGTTCGGGGTAATAGTGCTCGCAGTATTTAATCCAGCCGGGCGAGCAGGAGGTAATCATCGGCAGTACGCCGCCGTTTTGCACACGGTCTAAGAACTCGTGCGCTTCCTCCATAATGGTTAAGTCTGCGGCAAAGTCGGTGTCAAACACCTTGTCAAAGCCAAGACGGCGCAAAGCGGCGACCATTTTGCCCTCGACATTGGTGCCGATGTGCATCCCGAACGCTTCGCCGAGCGTTGCGCGGATAGACGGTGCGGTGTTGACGATGACAAACTTGTCAGGGTCGTTAATCGCGGCAAGCACTTTGTCGGTATCGTCTTTCTCGACAATCGCGCCCGTCGGGCAGTTGACAATGCATTGCCCGCAGGAAATGCACGAAACATCCGCCAAATCCTTGTCAAACGCCGAGCTGATGTGCGTATCAAAGCCGCGCGCGTTTGCACCGATGACGGAAATGCCCTGTGCGTCACAAGCCGCAACACAGCGGCGGCACAGAATGCACTTGTTGTTGTCGCGCACCATATGCGCGGCGGAATCGTCGAAATCGTAGCGAATGGTTTCGCCCGCAAAAGCGTCGCCGTCGTCTACGCCGAATTCCTTACACAGCGCCTGCAATTCGCAGTTGCCGCTGCGCACGCAGGAAAGACATTTCTTGTCATGCGTGGACAGAATCAGTTCCAGCGTGATTTTGCGGGAATGGCGAACGCGCTCGGTGTTGGTGAAAATCTCCATCCCCTCGTTTACGGGGTACACACAAGCGGTTACAAGGCTTTTTGCGCCTTTGACTTCGACCATGCAGATACGGCAAGCGCCGATTTCGTTAATATCTTTTAAATAGCAAAGGGTCGGGATTTCAATGCCGGCAAATCTTGCCGCCTCCAAAATCGAAATGCCCTTCGGCACGCTCAAGGGCATGCCGTTAATTTGAATATTGACAGTTTCCATTAGGCACACTCCTTATTTCTTGACAACGGCACCGAATTTGCAGGTCTCCAAGCAGACGCCGCATTTGATGCACTTGTCGGTATGAATGGTATGTACTTCCTTGACTTTGCCCTCGATAGCGCCTGCGGGGCACTTTCTCGCGCAAGCGGTACAGCCGCGGCACTTGTCGGGCTCAATCGCGTAGGTCATCAACGCCTTGCAGACGCCTGCGGGGCACTTCTTATCCTGAATGTGCGCCACATATTCCTCGCGGAAGAATTTAAGCGTAGCAAGCACGGGGTTGGGCGCGGTCTGGCCCAAGCCGCAAAGGGAGTTTGCCTTGATGTAGTGGCACAAATCCTCTAATTTGTCCAAATCCTCCATCGTGGCTTTGCCTTCGGTGATTTTGTCCAGCATTTCGAGCAGTCGTTTTGTACCGACGCGGCAGGGTGTGCACTTGCCGCAGGACTCGTCAACCGTGAAGTTCAAGAAGAACTTCGCAATGTCGACCATGCAGTTGTCCTCGTCCATAACAATCAAGCCGCCCGAACCCATCATACAGCCGATGGCGGTCAAGTTGTCATAGTCAATCGGGGTGTCCATAAGCGAAGCGGGGATACAGCCGCCGGAGGGGCCGCCCGTCTGCGCCGCCTTGAACTTTTTGCCGTTCGGAATGCCGCCGCCGATTTCCTCAATGATTTCACGCAAGGTTGTGCCCATTGGGATTTCGACAAGACCGGTATTCTTGATTTTGCCGCCGAGTGCAAAGACCTTAGTGCCCTTGGATTTTTCAGTACCCATTGAGGCAAACCAATCCGCACCTTTTAAGATAATTTGCGGAATGTTGGCAAAGGTTTCCACGTTGTTTTCGGTGGTGGGCTTTGCAAACAAGCCCTTGACCGCCGGATAGGGCGGACGGGGTCTCGGCTCACCGCGGTTGCCCTCAATCGAGGTCATCAGCGCGGTTTCCTCACCGCAGACGAATGCGCCTGCGCCCAAACGCACATGCAAATCAAAATCAAAGCCGCTGTCGAAAATATTTTTGCCGAGCAGGCCGTATTCGCGCGCCTGTTTAATGGCAATCTGCAAACGCTTTACGGCAATGGGGTATTCCGCACGGACATACACATAGCCTTCGCTTGCACCCGTCGCATAGCCGCAAATCGCCATCGCTTCGACGATGCAGTGCGGGTCGCCTTCGAGAACGGAACGGTCCATAAACGCGCCGGGGTCGCCCTCGTCCGCGTTGCAGACCACATATTTTTGGTCAGCCTGGTTGGCGGCTGTGAAGCTCCATTTTAAGCCGGTCGGGAAGCCGCCGCCGCCTCTGCCGCGAAGCCCCGAGTCCTTCACAATCTGAATGACTTGCTCGGGGGTGTATTCCTTCAAGCATTTCGCAAGCGCCATATAGCCGTCAAATGCGATGTATTCCTCGATGTTTTCGGGGTCGATGACACCGCAGTTGCGCAGTGCCACACGGTGCTGCTTTTTGTAGAAATCGGTTTCCTGCAACGATTTGACATCGTCCATGGTGACGGTCTCATCATACAGCAAGCGTTTGACAAGTCTGCCCTTTAACAGGTGTTCCTCGACGATTTCGGGCACATCGGATACCTGCACTTGGCTGTAAAAACTGCCCTCGGGATAGACAATCATAATGGGGCCCAACGCGCAAAGTCCGAAGCAGCCCGTGCGGACGACCTTGACTTCATCCTGCAAGCCCTTTTTTGCGATTTCGGCTTCCAGTGCCTCAATAATCGCAAGGCTGTTTGAAGAGGTACAACCGGTACCGCCGCAAACCAGAACATGGGAACGATACATTGTTTTTCCTCCTTATTTTGTTGCCGCGCCGACGGTGAAATCGACAATCGGGTTGCCGTTGACGATGTGGTCATTGACGACCTTCACCGCTTTTTCGGCGGTCATTTTGACATAGGTAACTTTTTCTTTGCCGGGCTCCAAAACCTCGACAATCGGCTCGTATTGGCACATACCGATACAGCCGGTCTGCGAAACGGTTACGCCTTTCAAGCCGCGCTTTGCGATTTCATCGACAAAGGCATTGAGCACCGGGCGCGCACCCGCCGCAATGCCGCAGGTTGCCATACCGACAACGATACGAATGTTCTCATCGCCCGTGTCCTCGCGCACGGTCATTTTCTTTTTGGCATTCTCGCGAATGGCCATCAGTTCTTCCAAAGATTTCATTCTGTAACACCTCCGTACAGAGCTTTTGTATTTTCTTCAATAAATTCGCGCATCCATTGCACCACAGCGGGCTCGGAAAGCGGCACATCGCCGAGAATTTCGCGGATTTCCGCCGTGTCGAAAATAAATTCCCGTTTATCCACCTTGTGGCGGTATAAAAATTGGATTTCCGTATTCATACTCACAAGCGTTGTCACCGTGGACGCCATGTCCCCAAGCGGTGTGAAATCCACGCTGTCGGTGTGAAAAACGGCTTTGATGTTGGTGCCGATGCCGACCTTTGACGAAACGGTCAAACTGCCGCCCGTTTGTTCCGCCGCCATTTTGAACAGCGGCACACCCATACCCACCTTACGGGTGGTGCGGGTGGTATAAAACGGGTCCAATACGCTTTTGACCTGTTCGTCGGTCATTCCGCAACCGTTGTCATAAATCCCGATGGTAAGCGTGTGCGCGTCGGTGCGCTCTACCACCTCAATTTGAATTTGCGTTGCGGCGGCGGCAATGGAATTCTGTGCAATGTCCAGCACATTCAATGACAGCTCGCGCATCAGTTTTGATATTTGGCGAGAATGTCGGGCACATCGTCCTCGGTGATTTTGCCGTACACTTCATCGTTGACGGTCAAAACGGGGGCAAGCCCGCAAGCGCCGATGCAACGGCAGGCTTCCAACGAAAAGCGCCCGTCCGGGGTGCATTCGCCCGCGCCGATGCCGAGTTCCTTGGTCAGTCTGTCCAAAATCTGTTGAGAGCCCTTGACATAGCAAGCGGTTCCCAAGCAAACCGATATGTTGTTTTCCCCTTTCGGCGAGAGAGAGAACTGCGCGTAGAAGGTGGACACCCCGTAGACCTTTTCCAGCGGTACGTCCATACCCTCGGCAATCATCACCTGCACTTCATAGGGCAGATACCCGTAGATTTCCTGTGCCTCCTGCATTACATGCATCAGCAGGCTTTTGTCGCTCTTGGATTCGTCGATGACCGCTTGCAGCTGTGCTTTTTGCTCGGGGGTGCCGCGAAACGGAATCGAACTGATTTTTTTGAGCATTCGTGTATTTCCTCCTTTGCGAAAAATCGTATGCGCGCGGCTATACCAACGCATATAATAGGATTATAGCAGAAACTATGTTAAAAATCTATCATTTTTTACAAAAAAACAATCAGTATTTTCATACTGATTGTTGTATTTTGATATTTTTCTTTGTTTTTCGACAACCGTTGAAAAAAGCCTGTAAAATTGTTTCAAATGAAACAATTATTTTGGGATTTCGGGGAAGCAGGTTTCGCGCAATACGGTTAACGCCTCTAAAAATGTGTCACTGTGCAGTCCTGAGCACGAAAGGAGAAGCGAAACCGTACCGTTTTGGGCGCCTTCGGTGCGCAAAAGAATACCTGCCCGCAATGCACGCGCGCGCACTTCGGCGGGGGAGAGGTCGGTCTTTACATCGGCTTTCACCACAAAGCCCGTGTCGCCGATATGCGTTTGCACCGTGTCGCCGAATACGGTTTTGACTGCCTGCTCCAACAAAAACGCCTTTTGGGCGTAGAGTTTGCGCACCTTGCGGATTTGGCTTGCCAAATGTCCGTCCCGAATGAACTGACACAGTGCAATTTGCTCGGCTTTGGAGGCGGTTTGGCTGTAAAGCGGCGCAATTTCGCGGTAGCGCGGCAACAGTCGGTCGGGAAGTACCATAAAACTCAAACGAATGGACGGCAACAGCAATTTGGAAAATGTGCCGAGATACACCACATTGTGTCCGCCGTCCAAGCCTTGGAGCGCGGGCGTGGGTTTGTCAAAATAACCGAACTCATTGTCATAATCGTCTTCGATAAGCAGTGTGCCGTGCGCGGCGGCTTGCTTTAACAGGGCAACGCGCGCTTTGGCGGGCATCACATCGCCCCAGCGGTTCATATGCGACGGGGAGGTATACAGCAGTTGGGTGTTTGTCTCCTTTTCGACGATTTGAAAGCCATGGTCGCGAAAAATTGCCTGCCCCTCTGCAAAGCTTTTATCCTGAAAACAGACGGTGCCGGGGGGCAATATGGCACACAGAATGTGCAAAAGGCTTTGCACCCCTGCGCCGATCACGATATTGTCCGCCGTACAGACCACATTGCGTTTTTGCGAAATATATTGGGATACGGCTTCGCGCAAATCGGGCTCCCCCTGTACCGCGCCGTAGGAAAGCAACCGTTCGTCCTGCCGAAGCGCACTTTTCAAATACCGCCGCCAAAGGGTGAAATCAAAGCTTTCGCGGTCGGCGGAAAGCGACGAAAAATCATAGCGAACCGCGGGCGCGTCCGTCTTTTCGCGCACTGCTTTTTTTTGCGGCTTGTGAAAATATAAATCCGTCACATAATAGCCGCTTTGGGGCTTTGCCAGCACATAGCCGTCCGCGCAAAGCTGAAAATATGCCGCCTCGGCTGTGGTGCGGCTGACGGAGAAATTCTCGGCACAGCGCCGCACCGAGGGCAGGCGGGTGTTCGGCGCAAGCTTGCCGTCCGTAATCAAATCCCGAAAATAGGTATACACTTGCATATATAAAGGTATATCCGCAGTTAAAAGCGGAGAAAAGACCGAGTTTGTTTGCGATTCCATAAACTGTCCCCTAAAAATTTTTAAAATCTGTATATTTTCATAATGCCAACTTTGCTATATTATATACGAAAACATATGCATATGCAAGTCCCGAAAAAAGGAGGCGGTTGTTTGAAAAAAATTGCAGTGGTCAACGATATTTCCGGCTTCGGACGATGTTCCATGACGGCGGCGTTGCCGGTGCTGTCGGTGCTCAAAACCGAATGCTGTCCGTTGCCGACGGCGATGTTATCCAACCAAACGGGCTATGACAGCTTTTACTGTGACGATTTTACCGACCGCTTGGACCCGTATATTGCCGAATGGCGCAAGCTCGGCGTACGGTTTGACGGGATTTTGACAGGGTATCTTGCCTCGGAAGAACAGGCGGACAAAATTTTGCGGTTTTTGGACGAATTTCAAACGGCGGATACTTTATATCTTTGTGACCCCGTCATGGCGGACGATGGGCGAATTTATGATACATACAGCCCGCGGCTGTGCCGAAAAATCGGTGCGCTCGCGCGGCGGGCGAATGTCCTGACGCCCAATCTCACGGAACTGTGTATTTTGACCGCCGCGGATTTTGCCGCTCTCCAAGTGCAAAGCGACAGCGCAAATTACACCGAGCAAATCGCGCGCCTTGCCGACACCTTGCTCTCGGACAATTTACACACGGTTGTGGTGACGGGTGTTTGCATAGGTGAGGAAATTTGCAATGTTTCTGTGACGAAGGACGGCTTTTCCGTTGTCAAAAGTAAACGCTTCGGCGGGAGCTTTTCGGGTACGGGGGATTTGTTTTCGGCGGTGCTTGCGGGCAGCCTTGTCAACGGCGAGACGGTCGAACGCGCCGTGCAAAAGGCGGTACGGTTTTTGGAAGCGTCTATTGAAGACAGCTTTAAAGAGGGGACAGACCGCAACGACGGGGTAAATTTTCAAAACTATTTGGAGATGTTATTGTAATGAAAAAGTCAAACAGCACAAAACAACTGATCAATTTGGTAACGGCGGCGCTGTTCGCGGCGTTAATTGCCGTCATGACTGCATATGTCAGCTTTAAAACGGGGATTAACGACGGGTATTTGCACTTCGGCGACAGTATGATTTATATTGCCGCGTGTGTTTTGCCCCTGCCTTACGCCTGCGCGGCGGCGGCGGTCGGCGGGTTTGTTGCCGATATGCTGGCGGGTGCGGCGATGTGGGCACCGTTTACGGCGGTGATTAAAGCACTCAACGCCCTGCCGTTCGCATTGGTGTATACCTTGCACAAAACCCAAAGCCCCCAAAAAATCCTCAATAAAACCACGGCGTTTATGCCGATTGTATCGGGGCTGATTACGATTTTCGGGTACTTCTTGGTCGAGGGCTTGCTCTATACCTTCCCCTCCGCGGCGGTATCTATGCTTGCAAGTCTGGTGCAGGCGACGGGCAGTGCGGTAATTTACTATGTGTTCGCCGCGGCGCTCGATAAGCTCGATTTCAAAAAGCGCATTATGAAATAAAGGAGTACAAACGAAATGGAAAACAACAGATTTGAATTGAATAAAAATTTGGCGCAGATGCTCAAAGGCGGCGTGATTATGGATGTTACCACGCCCGAACAGGCACGCATTGCCGAAGCGGCAGGGGCTTGCGCGGTGATGGCGTTGGAGCGGATTCCGGCGGATATTCGCGCGGCGGGCGGCGTTTCGAGAATGAGTGACCCGAAAATGATTAAGGGGATTCAGGAAGCGGTCTCCATTCCCGTTATGGCAAAATGCCGCATCGGGCATTTCGCCGAAGCGCAGATTTTACAGGCGATTGAAATTGATTATATCGACGAAAGCGAAGTGCTTTCCCCGGCGGACGATAAATACCATATTGACAAAACCGCGTTCGATGTGCCGTTTGTCTGCGGCGCGAAAGACCTCGGCGAAGCACTGCGCCGCATTAACGAAGGTGCGGCAATGATTCGTACCAAAGGCGAGCCCGGCACGGGCGATGTGGTGCAGGCGGTGCGCCATATGCGTATGATGCAGTCCGAAATCCGCCGCATCGGCTCGATGTCCGAGGACGAATTGTTTGACGCGGCAAAGCAGTTGCAAGTACCTTACGATTTAGTGCTATATGTGCACGAAAACAAAAAACTGCCCGTGGTCAATTTCGCGGCGGGCGGCGTCGCAACGCCCGCAGACGCGGCATTGATGATGCAGCTCGGTGCGGAGGGTGTGTTTGTCGGTTCGGGGATTTTCAAATCCGGCAATCCCGAAAAGCGCGCAGCGGCAATCGTGCAGGCGGTTACCAATTTCACCGATGCCAAGCTGCTCGCGGAACTTTCCGAAGATTTGGGCGAGGCAATGGTCGGCATCAACGAGTCGGAAATTCAACTGCTGATGGCGGAAAGAGGCAAATAATGCAGATTGCGGTTCTCGCCCTGCAAGGGGCATTTATCGAGCATGAACAGATGCTTGCGCATCTCGGCGTTTCCGCATTTGAAATCCGCCAAAAGAAAGATTTGGAAATCCCGTTCGACGGGCTGATTATCCCAGGCGGCGAAAGCACCGTACAGGGAAAGCTGTTGCGCGATTTAGACCTGTTTGATACAATTAAAGAAAAAATCGAAAACGGTTTGCCGGTTTTCGGTACCTGCGCGGGGCTGTTGCTGTTGGCGAAGGAAGTCGAGCACGGTCAAACGCATTTTGCGACCATGGCGCTGTCCGCTGTGCGCAATGCCTATGGCAGACAGCTCGGTAGTTTCCATACGGTTTCGACCTTTGCCGAACACGAAAATGTGCCGATGACCTTTATCCGTGCGCCGTATATCGCGTCTGTGTCAGGGGATACGGAGGTCTTGTCCGTGGTGGACGGGCATATCGTCGCCGCACGCGACGGTAACCAGCTTGTCACGGCGTTCCACCCGGAACTGACGGCGGATTTGACCGTGCACCGGTGCTTTTTGGATATGGTGCAAAAGGCTTGATTTTGCGTATCTGACCGAAGGAGTGTTGTTTTATGGCAGATATTGTGTATACCTTTGAAAATAAAATTTATATGAATATCACGAACGCGTGCCCGTGCCGTTGCAAGTTTTGCATTCGCAACAACGGCGACAGCGTGGGCGAGGCGGCAACGCTGTGGTTTACAAAGCATATGCCGTCCTTCCAGGAAATCAAAGACGCGATTGACGCGTGGGATTTTACGGGCTATACCGACGAAGTGGTGTTCTGCGGCTACGGCGAGCCGACCTGCGCGTATGACAATTTACTGCAAGCGGCGGCGTACCTCAAAGAAAAAGGCTTAAAACTGCGCTTAAATACCAACGGACTTTCGGATTTGCTCAACAAAAAGCCGACGGCAAAGGAATTGTGTAAATACTTCGATACGATTTCGATTTCGTTAAACGCCCCGACGGCGGAAAAATACAATGAATTGTGCAAGCCCTCGTTCGGCGAAAAATCGTTTGACGCGCTGTTGCAGTTCGCACGCGACTGCAAGGAAACGGGCGTAAACTTAAAATTCTCACTGGTCGATGTGATTTCCAAAGAGGACATCGCCGCGTGTAAAGCCCTTGCCGACCGCATGGGTATCCCGCTTCGTGTGCGCGAATATGTGGCGGATTGACAGTGCGTATTTTTCGGAACGGTACGACCGTTCCCTATGCGCACAAAACAATTTTCACGCGTAGGGCGGGGGCTTGCCCCGCCGCAAGGTGCCTGCATTCGGAGAATTTGCCCCCCGCCGTATATTAGGATGTCCTCCTGAGCGAAGCGAAGGATCTCGGACACCAAATATATCTTTTTAAGCTTCTTCGCCGGACGGCTTAAAATGACGAATGGATACAAAACACAGAAAACCCACCGCGGGGCAGACCGAACAAAAAGGTCTGCCCCGCGGTGGGTTTGTGTGAATATAGAAAGGATTTTGGAAAAAGCAAAAGAAAATCAGCCGTTATGCAACATGGGTTGTGCCGCGTACGCGCTTGCGGGGGGCGGGCATACTGCCGCCGTTCACCACGCGGAAGTCACGGTTTTTCTGCATTTTTGCATAGCGTTTTTTGCGGCGATAGCGTCTGTAATTCACAAAGAGAATGCGCCAAACCTTTTGCTCAAAGGCAATGACCTTATCTTCGTGTATAAAGCCGTAAATCAAAAGACAAATAAACGCAAGTTCCAAAAAAGATTTTATCAGTATAGCGGTTGTCATATGGTTACCTCCGAACGAAATCGAACATTTGTTTTCTCTGTTGTACCCCTATTATAACAGGTATTTTTCATTTGTCAACACAAATGTTCGGAAAATTTTACCGCGAAGTCCAAAAATATGGACTTTGGCGAACTTTTTTGGGATTTTTTTCTTTCTACTTTAATAATAACACAATATATTGTGGTTGTCAATATATAAATACACAATTCAACCGAACAAACAAAATGAAAAATCTGTAAAAAAATCGAACAAATTCGGTAAAAGAGGGAGAAATCGATTTTTTTCAAAAATCTATTTATCTTTTTTCTGCTTTTTGCTATAATACTAATAATTATGACCGAAATACAAAATTTGAAAAAAGAACAGGGTATAGGAATATGTTTGTCGATATTGCAAAAATTAAAATTAAGGCGGGCAACGGCGGCGACGGCGCGGTTGCGTTCCATCGTGAAAAATATGTCGCTTCCGGCGGGCCGGACGGCGGCGACGGCGGGCGCGGCGGGAACATCGTGTTTCAGGTGGATGACAGCCTTTCCACCCTTGCCGATTTCCGCTACAAGCGCAAATACAAAGCCGAAAACGGGCAAAACGGCCGCGGTGCACGCTGTAACGGCAAAAAAGGACAGGATTTAGTTATTCGCGTGCCGCGTGGCACGATTATCCGTGAAGTGGAAAGCGGCGCCGTGATGGCGGATATGTCCGGAAGTGAGCCGTTTGTTGCCGCGAAGGGCGGCAAAGGCGGCTGGGGCAACTGCCACTTTGCCACTTCTACGCGCCAAACCCCGCGCTTTGCCAAAAGCGGCGCGCCGGGCGAGGAGTGGGAGGTTTCCCTCGAATTAAAACTCATTGCCGATGTGGGGCTGTTGGGCTTTCCGAATGTCGGCAAGTCCTCTTTGATTTCCGTCGTGAGCGAGGCAAAGCCGATTGTCGGCGATTACCACTTTACCACGATTACCCCTGTCTTGGGCGTGGTTTCCATGGGCCCCGAGCAGAGCTTTGTGATGGCGGATATTCCGGGGCTTATTGAGGGTGCCGCCGAAGGTGTCGGCTTAGGACACGAATTTTTGCGCCATGTGGAGCGTTGCCGTATGCTTGTCCATGTGGTCGATGTCGCGGGCAGTGAGGGGCGCGACCCGATTGAAGATTTTGAAAAAATCAACGAAGAATTGGTCAAATTCAACCCCGAACTTGCCAAATGCCCGCAAATTGTCGCGGGCAATAAAATCGACTTGGCAGACGACGAACAACTTGAACGCTTCCGCAACTATATCGAAAGCAAAGGCTTGCAGTATTTTGAAATCGTTGCGCCGATAAAGCACGGCACAAAAGAACTCATAAACGCCGTGGCGGCGATGCTCCAAACCCTACCGCCCGTGAAACGCTATGAAAGCGAAGAAATCCCGCAGGAACTCTTTGCAAAGAAACAGAAAGACGGTTTTACAATCACCGTGGAGGACGGCGTATATATCGTCGAAGCCGAATGGCTGTACCGTATTCTTTGCAAAACCGATTTGGACGATTATTCCTCTTTGCAGTATTTTCAAACGGTTTTACAATCCAGCGGCATCATTGACGCCTTACGCGAAAAGGGGATTGAAGAGGGCGACACAGTAAGTATCTATGACCTCGAATTCGACTATGTCCCCTGATTTTGCGGTCTTTTTCCGCAATACTGCGTTGCAGTCCCTCGGCGTATCTGCATACGCCTTCAAGCCTGCGCCTTGTCTTGCGAAAAAATCCTTGCAAAATTGCTCGAAATACTTTGCAGTCTTTTTCCGTCATTTTTGCGTTTTGCCGTTTCGCCGTATCTGCATACAGCTTCAACGACAAAACGCAATAAAAATGGTCATCCTGAGCGTAGCGAAGGATCTCGTATTTAAATAGATTGCATCGGCAAGAGATTCTTCGGCTTCGCCTCAGAATGACAAGCGGGCGAGCGCGGAAACCCGCCCTTACTTGAAATCTGATATATATAATGGAAATGGAGTTGTTCTTTTGACCGAACCCGTACTTCCCGTGCAAAATCCCAATACATACAGTCCGCTGGCGCTCGCATTCTTAGGTGACGCGGTGTACGGGCTGTTGGTGCGCGAACACCTGTTGCTGTCTGCCAATCGCCCTGCGGGGCAGTTACATACCCTTTCGGTGCAATCGGTCAATGCCCGCGCGCAGGCAAAGGCTATGCAGGTGATTTTGCCGCAGCTGACAGAGGAAGAACTGGCAGTATACAAGCGCGGCAGAAACGCCCACCCCGGGCACACGCCGAAACATCAGTCGGAGGGGGACTATCACGCCGCCACGGGGTTGGAGTCGCTGTTCGGTTGGTTGTATCTGCAAAATCGGCAGGATCGCCTGCGTGCGCTGTTTGATAGCATTCTGCACGCGGAGGCTGAGGTGCTTGAACAGAAAAACGGAGAAAAAGGCAAATAAAAAAGACACCGCGAAAAAAGCGGCTGCGGATTTTTTATATTTTACGGCAGGCGGCGCGCTGTATGCGCTGTCGGTCGATATGTTCACCGCGCCGAACGGCATACTGCTCGGCGGATTTACGGGGATTGGCACAATCCTAAACTATTTGTTTTCCGTGCCTATCGGCACTGCCGTTTTCCTTTTAAATGTGCCGCTGTTTTTGATTGCGTTTTATAAATTCGGTTTTCGCTTTATTCTAAAAACCGTGATTGCCACTTTTTTGATGTCCGTTTTAATTGATGTGCTCGCCGTATTTGTGCCCGTGTATACGGGTGATAAATTGCTGTCCGCGCTGTTCGGCGGCATTTTGGGCGGCGCGGGGCTGGGACTTGTATTTTTACGCGGTGCAACCACGGGCGGTACGGATATTCTTTCCAAGCTTCTGCGCCTGCGGTTTCCGTCTTTTTCGATGGGGCGTATGGTGTTGCTTTTGGATTTGGCGGTCATTGCCGTTTCCTTTTTCGTTTACAAAAGCCTTGAAAATGTGCTGTATTCCTTGGTGGTTATCTATATCAGCGCGCAGTGCATTGATTTGGTGCTGTCGGGCTTTTCGCACGATAAATTGCTGTTTATTATTACCGAAAAGGGCGCAGACGCGGTACGCGAAATCACAAGTGCGCTGGACTGCGGCGTGAGCGTTCTGCCCGTGCGCGGTGGGTATTCCGAACACGCGCGGCAAATGCTGTTTTGCGCCGTGCGTGCGGGCGAAGCGAGCCGCGTGGCGAAAGCGGTGCAGGAACTCGACAGCAACGCGTTTATCGTCATCACCGAAACCGCCGAAATCCGCGGCGAGGGCTTTTACCGCGCAGGCGGTGAGATATAAAATTTTCTGCAAATCGTAGGGAACAACCTTAGTGTTGTTCCGTAAAGTTACATCAAAATAAAGATATGTCATCCTGAGCGAAGCGAAGGATCTCGGGGAGGAAAAGTAGAAAAAGCTTCTTCGCCTGACGGCGCAGAATGACAATCGGATTTCCCCACCCCTACATTCTAACATCTACTATATATACACGAGGTACTCTATGGCTAAAAAAGAAAACATTCGCAACTTCTCTATCATCGCGCATATTGACCACGGCAAAAGCACGCTTGCCGACCGTCTGTTGGAACTGACGGATTCGGTGATGAAGCGCGATATGGAAGAGCAACTGCTCGACAATATGGATTTGGAGCGCGAGCGCGGCATCACCATTAAGGCGCACGCCGTCAAACTCGATTACAAGGCAAAAGACGGAAATACATACGCCTTGAATTTGATTGACACCCCCGGCCATGTGGACTTTAACTACGAAGTTTCGCGCAGTCTTGCCGCGTGCGAGGGCGCCATTTTGATTGTGGACGCGTCACAGGGGATTGAGGCGCAAACGCTTGCCAATACCTACTTGGCGCTAGACCACGATTTGGAAATCGTACCCGTGATAAACAAAATCGACCTGCCCGCCGCCGACCCCGAGCGCGTTGCCGCCGAGGTGGAAGATGTTATCGGACTTCCCTGTATGGAAGCGCCGCGCGTGTCCGCCAAAACGGGCGAAAATGTCGAAACAGTGCTCGAAGAAATCGTGCATTTGATTCCACCGCCCGAAAATCGCGATGACAAGCCCCTGCGCGCGCTGATTTTTGACTCGATTTATGACAGTTACCGCGGGGTTATCGTCTATGTTCGCGTGATGGACGGCGCAATTAAACCCGGTGACACGATGCGTATGATGGCAACGGGCGCGGAGTTTACCGTGGTGGAAACAGGGTATATGCGTGCAACTTCCTTAGAGCCCACAAAAGGGCTTTCTTCGGGAGAGGTCGGCTATATCACCGCGTCCATTAAAACCGTGTCGGACGCACGCGTCGGCGATACCGTCACTTTGGCGAATGCCCCTGCCGCCGAGCCCTTGCCCGGCTACCGCAAGGTCAATCCTATGGTGTTCTGCGGCGTGTACCCTGCGGACGGCGCGGACTATGAAAATTTAAGAGAAGCGCTCGAAAAATTGCAGTTAAACGACGCCGCGCTCTCCTTTGAGCCTGAAACCTCGGGGGCGCTCGGCTTTGGCTTTCGTTGCGGATTTTTGGGGCTTTTGCACCTCGAAATTATCCAAGAACGCTTGGAACGCGAATACGATTTGGATTTGGTGACCACCATTCCGAGCGTCGTTTACAAAATTCATTTGACCGACAAATCCGTGGTCGAAATCGACAACCCCTGCAATTACCCAGACCCCGCGACGATTGAGTACGCCGAGGAGCCCGTGGTAGAGGCGCATATCTATTCGCCGCCCGAATATGTGGGGCAGATTATGGATTTGTGCCAAGACCGCCGCGGCGTGTATAAGGAAATGACCTATCTCGCTGCCGACCGTGTGGACATCAAATATATGTTGCCGCTCAACGAAATTATTTACGATTTCTTTGATGTTTTAAAATCCCGCACGCGTGGTTATGCGTCCTTTGACTATGAAATCAAGGATTACGAGCGTTCGCAGTTAATGAAACTGGATGTGCTGTTAAACGGTGATACCGTAGACGCGCTTTCGTTTATCATTCATGCGGACAAAGCCTACCCCCGTGCCCGCAAAATCGCCGAAAAACTCAAAGAGAATATTCCGCGGCAGATGTTTGAAATTCCAATTCAAATTGCCGTCGGCGGCAAGGTGATTGCCCGCGAAACCGTCAAGGCAATGCGCAAGGATGTGCTTGCGAAGTGCTACGGCGGCGATATTACGCGCAAAAAGAAACTTTTGGAAAAGCAAAAGGAAGGGAAAAAGCGTATGCGTCATTTCGGGACGGTCGAAGTCCCGCAAGAGGCGTTTATGGCGGTGCTGAAATTAGATGAATAACCGTGAAAATATATTGGAAAAACTGAAAACCTTAGAAATCACCTATGAACTCGTGGAGCACGCGCCCGCGTTTACCATGGATGAGTACAACGCGCTCGGGTTTAACCCGCATGACGAAATCTGCAAAAATCTGTTTTTGCGTGATTACAAGGGCACGCGCCATATGCTTGTGCTCTTAAAGGGGAGTAAACACGCCGATTTGGGGCTGATTCGCGACGAGGTCGAGTCCTCCAAACTGAGTTTTGCCTCGGACGAACGGTTGGCGAAATACCTTGATGTGAAAAAAGGCTCGGTGTCGCCTTTGGGGCTTATCAATGACGAAACGGGCGCAGTCGAAGTTTATTTTGATGAAGATTTGAAAGATGCCGCGCGGTTGGGCTTTCACCCGAATGACAATACCGCAACGGTGTTTTTGCCTTTCCGAGATATACAAAAATACATAGAAAGCACGGGGCATACCGTGCACTTTATTAAAGTATGAATATGATAGGCTTGTATTTACACATTCCGTTTTGCCGTTCCAAATGCCCGTATTGCGACTTTTATTCGTTTCGCGGGAGTGAGATGGATATGGACAAATATTGTGCGGCTTTACAGAAGAAAATTTCGGGAAGTGCTGCAACTTTACAATGTAAAGCCGATACACTTTACATTGGCGGCGGTACACCGTCCGTCCTCGGTGCAGAGCGCTTAAAAAGCCTTGTAAATCAAGCAAAACGGGACTTTTTGACGGACAACGCCGAAATCACGGTGGAGTCCAATCCGTACAATTTACCGCCTGACTTTTTTAAGGTGCTCGCCGCTGTCGGCGTAAATCGCGTTTCCCTCGGCTTACAGTCCGCCGTGGATACGGAACGCCGTACTTTGGGCAGACTTTCCGACCGCCAAACGGTCGAAGCGGCGGTGAAAGCGGCGCAAACGGCGGGTATACACAATGTTTCGCTCGATGTGATGCTCGGCGTGCCCGACCAAACCGAAAAAAGCCTTGCGGAGACTTTGGATTTTTGTTTGTCGCTCGGCGTGCCGCACATCAGCGCCTATATTTTAAAGGTAGAAGAAAATACGCCGTTTTGGCGCCGCCGCGAACAGTACAATTTCCCCGACGACGACAAAACCGCCGATTTATATTTGCAACTGTGCGAAACGCTTGAAAACGGTGGAATTTTGCAGTACGAAATCTCGAATTTTGCAAAGTCCGGCTTTGAAAGCCGCCACAATTTAAAATATTGGCATTGCGAAGAGTATTTGGGGTTAGGCCCTGCGGCACATTCGTTTTTGAACGGCAAGCGGTTTTATTTTCCACGCGATTTGGAGGCGTTTTTAAAGGGCAGTGCGCCCGTGCCGGACGGCTACGGCGGCGATTTTACCGAATATGCCATGCTCGCTTTGCGCCTTAAAGAGGGCTTGCGCGAAAGCAAGGTGCAAGCGCGATTTGGGCATAAAATCCCCGACGAAATGCATAAAAAAGCACAAATCTTTGTTCAAAACGGCTATATGACCGCCGACGAAGACCATATCGCCCTTACCCGAAACGGCTTTTTGCTGTCAAATTCAATTTTGGCGGAAATTTTGTAAATTGGGGTTTGTATTTGTGTTTATAGGGCAAGCCCCCGCCCTACCCTAAAAATGTATTTCGTGCGCGTAGTGGCGGGTTTCCACGCCCGCATAAAATTACATCAGAATCCACGGGCGGCCGGGTCGACCGCCCCTACGATTGGATATACAAACCCCAATTTGTCATTCTGAACGAAGTGAAGAATCTCCAACCCCATAAAATAAAATGTAAGAAACGACATTCGTGAACCATTTCGACCACACAACCCAAAAAGGAGAAATTGTGATGTCCCGACTTTTAAAAATCTTCGCGGCGATTTTGGCGTTTTTTATTTATTCCCCGACGGGGGAAATCGTCGGTTCTGCGCCGTTACAAACAGAAACTTTGCAAATAAACTTCACCGTGATTTCCGATGGGCATTTGGAAGCGAACAACTCCGAACGACAGAACAATTACGGCGAGGGCTTGCGGGATATGGCAAGCGCCGAAGTGCAAAGCCGCGCGCTCGTAATGGTGGGCGATAACACGATGAACGGGCAAACGCTCGAAACCGCGATGCTCTATGGCTTAATTAACAAGTACAACCAAATTGACAATGTACTGATGGCGGCGGGCAATCATGAGCTTTGTCCGAGCAAATACAATACGGGCGATTATGAGACCTTAAAAAACCGCTTTATCAAGTATAACAACGCCTTTTTAGACCACAAAATCGAAAATTTATACCACAGTCAGGTGATAGACGGCTATTATTTTATTGTGCTGGCTTCCGACTGCGACGCAGGCATTCAGCAGTATCTGTTACCCGAACAACTTGAATGGCTCGACGGGGAACTGCAAAGCGCCGCCGCAAGCGGCAACCCTGTGTTTCTGTTCAGCCATTGGCCGACGGACAGTGTGTTTTCCGAGGTTTGGCCCGAGGGGCATGTCGGCGAGCAGAGCGACGAGTTGACGGCGCTTCTGGAAAAATATGATAACCGCATTTTCTTCTTC
>JBJEPU010000204.1:0-26253 GCA_051881395.1 Candidatus Fimenecus sp. | reverse complement strand
TTTATGCGGCTCTTATCCATCGTTTTCTCCTTCTGTCTGCACCTTTTCCAAAAACGCTTTATCCTGTTTTGTCAATTCCGCCGTTTCGAGCAATTCGGGGCGGCGCAGTTTTGTGCGCAACAGGCTTTGCTCACGCCGCCAGCGCTCGATATTCCCGTGGTGCCCCGACAAGAGCACCTCGGGCACCTCTCTGCCGCGCCAAACGGGCGGGCGGGTGTACTGCGGGTATTCGAGCAACGAATTGTAATGGCTTTCAAGTTCTTTTGCCTCGTCATTCGGCAAAACGCCCGGAAGCATTCGGCAAACCGCGTCCGTCAGCACCAGTGCGGGCAATTCGCCGCCTGTGAGCACATAATCGCCCACGGAGATTTCCTCGTCAACGATTTCCTCGAGCACACGCTCGTCCACGCCCTCGTAATGCCCGCACAACAGCACCACACGCGGCAGGGCGGCAAGTTCCTTGACGCGTGATTGCGTTAAAGTTTTGCCTTGGGGGGAAAGATAAATTAAATGCGGTTTTTCTTCCGTTTCGGAATATAAAGAACGGTAGCAATCATATATCGGCTGGGTTTGCATGAGCATACCCATACCGCCGCCGTAGGGTGCATCGTCCACGCGGTTGTGCTTATCGGCTGTAAAGTCGCGGATATTGACACACCGAATGTCTACACAGCCCTTTTCGCGCGCTCTGCCGATGATACTTTCCGACAGCACCGCCTCGCACATTTCGGGGAAAAGGGTCATAATATCAATCCGCATCTTCGACCACGCTCGCTTTCCCGTCAAACAATCCGACCAAGGGGCGAATGCGGATAAATCCCGCATCTACATCGGTTTCGAGCACCACCTCGGGGATTGCAGGCATCAAAACCGTTTCGCCCGATCGCGTTTTCACCGACCAAATATCGTTCGCGTTCGTGCCCGCAATCACTTCGGTCAGTTCTCCGTACTCTGCGCCTGTGTCAAGGTCAATAACCTTACAACCGATAAGGTCTTGAATGAAGTTTGTACCTGCGGGCAGGTGTGCGTCGGCACGGCGCATATAGAGAATTTTGCCGCGCAATGCCTCGGCTTTTTCCATGCTATCCACCGTTTCAAATACACCGAGCACCACATTTTTATGCGGGCGCAGTTTTACAGCTTTTAACGGATTTTCCCCCGCATTATCCAAATACAGCGTGGAAAATCCGCACAAAAACGCCGCGCTGTCGCACCACGGCTGTATTTTCACTTCGCCGCGCACGCCGTGCGTTCCGACGATTTTTCCGATTTCCAAATACGCTTTTTTCATTGGTTACTCCAAAATTTCAAAAAAGAAACGCGCGTAGGCAAAAAAGCTCACGCGCGTCTTTTCAGTCAATATCCACTTGCACGCGAACGCCGTCTTTGGTAGCGCGTGCTTTCATCACCGTGCGAATTGCCTTGGCAATTCTGCCCTGCTTGCCGATGACACGACCCATATCACCCTCTGCCACATGCAGATGATAGACGACATTGCCGCGCTCGTCGGGTTCGTCCACGGTTACGGTGACTGCGTCGGGCGTATCGACCAGCCCCATGGCGATGGTTTTAAGAAGTTCTTCCAAGACAAGAGTCCTCCTTATTTAATCGCGCCGCACTGTTTGAGAAGTGCTTTTGCCGTATCGGTCGGCTGTGCACCGTTTTTAATCCACTGCTGTGCTTTTTCCACGTCGATTTTCACTTCGGCGGGGTTCTTCATCGGGTCAAAGGTCCCGATTTCCTCAATGAATTTGCCGTCACGCGGAGATTTGGAATCTGCCACAACCACACGATAGAACGGTGCTCTTTTTGCGCCCATGCGGCGCAGTCTGATTTTTACTGCCATTTGATTTTCCTCCAAATATATAAAATAAAATATATACCAAACACATTTTGTGCCGGAACCGAATTTACATACCGCCGAAATTCCCGAAATTGCCCATACGGCTGAAACGGCGGCGCGTGCTCTTGGAATTCATCTGCTTGAACATTTTGAGCATCTGGCGGTGTTGCGCAAGCAATTTGTTGACATCCTCCACCTGCATACCGCAACCTGCGGCAATGCGGCGCTTGCGCGAGGGATTGATGATTTCGGGCTTCGCGCGTTCCTCGGGCGTCATTGAACGGATAATCGCCTGCACGCGGTCAAACTGCCGTTCGTCAATATCGATATCGCGCAGTTTGTTGCCCACGCCCGGAAGCATCGACAACAGGTCTTTCATCGAGCCCATTTTGCGCACCTGTTGCAGTTGGTCAAGCAAATCGTTTAAATCAAATTTATTTTTGCGAAGCTTCTTTTCAAGCTCAGCGGCCTTTTTCTCGTCTAAGGATTGCTCGGCTTTTTCGATAAGCGACAGCACATCGCCCATACCGAGAATTCTCGACGCCATACGGTCGGGGTAGAAATAGTCAAGCTCGTCGAGCTTTTCACCCATACCGACGAATTTTATCGGCTTGCCCGTTACGGCTCTTGCAGAAAGTGCCGCACCGCCGCGGGTGTCACCGTCCATTTTCGTAAGCACAAGTCCGTCAATGCCCAACGCCTCGTCGAACGAGGTTGCCACCGTGACGGCGTCCTGACCGGTCATCGCGTCCACCACAAGCAAAATTTCGTGCGGGTGCACGCTTGCTTTGATGTTTTTGAGTTCCTGCATCAGTTCTTCGTCGATATGCAGACGGCCTGCCGTATCCAAAAAGACATAGTCATAGCCGTGGTCTTTAGCAAGCTTTACGGCGTTTTCGGCAATCTCCACAGGATTGCCCTGCCCCATTTCAAACACGGGCACATCGACCTGTTCGCCGACCACCTGCAACTGTTTAATTGCCGCGGGACGGTACACATCGCACGCGACAAGCAACGGGCGGTGCCCCTCGCCTTTTAATTTGCGGGCGATTTTAGCGCAATGCGTGGTTTTACCGGAGCCTTGCAGGCCGCACATCATCACGATTGTGGGCGGGTGCGAAGCGCAAGTCAATCGGCTGCCCGTGCCACCCATCAATGCCGTCAATTCCTCATTGACGATTTTGATGACCATTTGCGCCGGGGTTAAACTTTCCATCACCTGCGCGCCGATGGCACGCTCGGTGACCTTATTGGTAAAATCCTTTGCGACCTTATAGTTGACGTCGGCTTCCAACAGCGCCAAACGCACCTCGCGCATGGCTTCTTTGACGTCGTTTTCATTTAAGCTGCCTTTGCTTTTCAGCCGTTTAAAGGCGGCCTCTAACTTGTCGGATAATCCTTCAAATGCCATAATGATAAACCTCTGCGATTACTCGATAATATCCAGCGCCAGCGACTTAATGCGAACGGTGGTTTCGTTGATTTCGCGCGAAAGCCCGTGGTCTAAATTATAGGCGTTAATGGCTTCGGCGCAGTCGATAATCTGCCCGAGGGTTTCTTTGATGTCGCTGAGTTTTTGCGCAAAGCCCAGCTTGCTTTCCATATCGTAAAGCAAGGTTTCGGCGCGCTTAATTGCGTCACGCACGCCTTGCCGAGAAATCCCCTCATTTTCGGCAATCTCTGAAAGAGAAAGGTCATCGTTATAATAATAGCTCAAGAAATCCCGCTGTTTTTCGGTCAGCATTTCGCCGTAAAAATCGAGCAAAATGGTTATTTCTACATTGTTTGCCATGGGTTCTCCCTTTCCTTTCCGATAAAAAGCCCTGTAAAGCCAGAGACTTTACAGGGTGATATTATACTAAACATTTTTCGGCTTGTCAAGTAGCATTTGTCAAAAAACTTACCAAACAATGACAGCGTCATGTTCATTGTTATTCTTGACATCGTCATTGCCGATGACGATACCGCCGCCGTTGTCATTATTATTGTTATTGTTGTTATTATTGCTATTGCCATTATTATTGCTGTTGTTGTTATTGTCGCCGGCGGGCTCGTTCGCTTCCTCGGATTTGGATTCGCGTTCAGCTTTTTCTGCCTGTGCCTGTTCTTTGGTTTTGGTCACCAAATCCTCCATCAATTCAATATCGCCGTTTTCGGAAGTCGTCACGGGGATTAAATCGCCGTACACATTGGTAATGTATTTTTCACCGGCTTCATCGGTGGTATATTCAAAAGGCGCATAGGTGGAATCTTCTTCAATTTTATCTTTCTTGCCGCAGGCAACCGCCCCGAATACAAACAGAAGCATCGCCAAAGCAACTGCTACAATTTTCTTTTGCATCTCAAATTCCTCCGTCGATTATATTTTTTTTATCATAGCATACTTCAAAAAGATTTGCAACCGAGAATTATTTCAGCTCGGCAATCGTCACGCCGTCCTCGCCCTCGCCGTAAACGCCAAGGCGGAATGTACGGATATTCGGGTGCGAGCGCAAATGCGTTTGCACGGCTTTGCGTAGCACCCCCGTGCCTTTGCCGTGGACAATGGTGATTTCGGTAAGACCCGAACGCACCGCGCCATCAATAAACATATCCAAATCTAAGAGCGCTTCTTCGGCATTTTTGCCGCGCAAATCCACACGCATCGCGCTGACGGCAGGCGCGCGGTCGCGGGAAACGGCCGTGCGGCGGGGCGCAGTGCTTCTCTCCGTTTTGCCGCCGACAAGGCGCAGATTTTCAAGCGGGACTTTCATTTTCATCGCACCCGAAAGCACTTCCGTGTTGCCTTTTGCATCGGGTACCGTCACAACCGTAGCTTTTGTGCCGAGGGTAGTCACCAGCACCGTATCGCCCGCTTTTAACGGGCGCGGAAGCACGTAATCGCCGTCATCGAGTGTGTCGAACCGTTCGGCGGTCAAATCGTCAATCGTATTGAGATGCGATTTCATTGCCGCTTTGGCTTTGCGTGCCATTTCGGCGGCATTTTTCTCCTTTGCCTGTTCCTTTTTCAGGCGTTCCACCTCTAACAGTAACGAATTTGCGGCGCGGCGGGCATTTTCGACCAAACGGGTTGCCTCTGCTTTGGCGCGGGCAATTTCCTTTTCGCCTTTTTCGGTGGCTTCTTTGTATTTTTTCTCCGCCTTTTGGCGTAAAGCGTCCATTTCTTGCTGTAAAGCCAAGGTTTTTTCGCGTTCTTTTTCCATTTCGGCGCGGGTTTGCTCCAAAGTATCGACTATATCTTCAAAGCGGCGGTTTTCCGTGGCAACTAAGCCCTGTGCCGCCTCGATAATCTCATGCCGAAGCCCCAACCGTTCGGAAATGGCAAAGGCGTTGGAGCGCCCGGGAATGCCAATCAACAATTTATAGGTCGGTGCAAGCGTTTCCACCGAAAATTCACACGAGCCGTTTTCCACGCGGTCGGTGGAAAGCGCATATTCTTTTAATTCCGAATAATGCGTAGTAGCGGCGATTTTGGCGCCTTTTTTTCGCAGTGCCTCTAACACCGCGACCGCCAGCGCCGCGCCCTCGACGGGGTCGGTACCCGCGCCGAGTTCGTCAATCAATACAAGCGTATTGTCGTCTGCCTCGCGGTCAATGGAAACGATATTGGTCATATGTGCTGAGAAAGTCGAGAGCGACTGTTCAATGCTTTGCTCGTCGCCGATATCCGAAAGCACCTTGCCGAACACCGCCACGCGGGAATTGTCCGCCGCAGGAATATACAGCCCGCAAGCCGCCATTAAAGTCAACAGCCCGAGCGTTTTAATCGAAACCGTTTTGCCGCCCGTGTTGGGGCCTGTAATCACAAGCGAATCAAAATCCGTACCCAAGCGCATATCCACGGGCACAACCTTTTGCATTGGAATCAGCGGGTGGCGCGCTTTTTTCAGTTCGATTTCACCGAACGCGTTTAAAATCGGCTTGCTCGCTTTCATTTGATAGGCGAGATTGGCTTTGGAAAATATCAAATTGAGTTCCACGGCGCTTTCATAGCTGATTTTGATGCTGTCATAAAACGCGCCCGCCTCGGCGGAAAGCTCCGCCAAAATGCGCTCGATTTCGTCGCGTTCTTTGCTTTCGAGCACCTTGATTTCATTGTTCGCCTCAACCACGCTCGCAGGCTCGATAAATACCGTCGAGCCGCTCGACGAGGTATCATGCACCATACCCGCAACCTCGGCGCGGTGCTCGCTTTTCACGGGGACAACAAAGCGCCCGTTGCGTTGGGT
This sequence comes from Candidatus Fimenecus sp., assembly GCA_051881395.1. Classification (GTDB taxonomy): domain Bacteria; phylum Bacillota; class Clostridia; order Oscillospirales; family Acutalibacteraceae; genus Fimenecus. The sequence continues at coordinate 20,181 of JBJEPU010000204.1, read as the reverse complement.
GACAATCGCCTCCTGCAAGCTGTTCTTGTAGGCGGGCGAACGCAGAAGTTTGTCCAACTGCTCGCGGATTTTCGCGTCCTGCTGTTTCATTTTGCGGCGGATGGTTTTGAGCTGAGGCGAGGCATTGTCGGACATTTCGTCCTCGGACAAAATCGCGGTGTTGATTTTATCCTCTAAATATTTATTGGCACAAATGCTTTGGAACAAATCGTCAATCGCCGTGGTAAGCCCTGCGCACTTTTCGTGCCAAGCGAGAATCCCGCGCAACACGCGCAACACCTGCGCAATTGTTAACAGTTCGCGCATAGACAGCGTACCGCCGGCCTCGGCGCGGTGCAGGGAATTGTTGACATTGCAAAGCCCGCCGAACGACGGTGCACCGAATTTGGCAATCAAAATATGCGCCGCCTCGGTCTCTTCCAATAGACGCTGTGCCTCGAAATACTCGGTTTGCGGTTGGAGAGACAGTGCGCGTTCGCGCGCCTCGTCGCAGGCAGTCAAATTGCCTAACTTTTCTAAAATTTTCGGAAGCTCTAAGGCTTCAAAATGCTTGTTCATATGCGATATTTCCTAATTTTCGTGTTTGCTTATCGTAGGTTTATATTGTAACACGAACCGTAGGAAAAATCAATGACTGCGCACTTGAACAAGGGCAGGACATATGCCGTCAGGGAGCATTATATCCGAAAGATACAATCAACGGTTCCTCCATGCAATGGTCTTCACAGGTACAGCGCACTACCACATATCCGTTCATCCCGCCGGTGGTATTATCAATTTCTTCTTCCTTTTTTTGATTCCAATATTCCGTTCTCTTCGTGATATAAATGTTCATTTCGTAGTTATATTGTTCCCAATCTGGATTGGTCTTTTCAACATACTCATACTCAGGGATAGGAATTAACGAAATATAGCCTTTGTCTTTGCTTGATGGGTCCTCCACAACCGGCTTATAAATAATATTTCCGTTTTCGTCTCTTTTCGGGACTTTATCATATATATACTTTTCTTTTAACATTTTCTCTTTATCGCTTAAATCATTTTGTAAAAGCCGGTCATATTTTGCGTCTATACCTGTATTGACAAAGGAAATATACAGTTGGCACCCTTCGCCGGTAGACGGTAATTGTAAAGTGCTGTTTTCCCCGCCGTAAAATTGCCGCAGAAAATATTCGCCGTAATCCTGACAACGGATGGAACTGCGCATATCGTTATAATAGTAAATCGGTTGCGGCTGAATTTGTTTATTATTCCATGTTGTCCAAGTATGCGTTTCCGGGTCATAACTGCCCGGTTCCCATAATGTATGTCTATCAGAGTCATAAGACATATTATCTCCGTTTTTATAATCGAGCAGGTAATCCACTAAAATACGCTGGTTGGCTTGACATTCTTTTTTGTGCGCATAGGCAACCGTCTTTGCCCCGACAGGAACCGCTATCGCTGTAACGCAGCCAAGAATTGCAATAACAATCAACAACTCTACCAATGTAAATCCTCTTTTTCTACGCATACTATCCCTCTCCTTCTGTTCTTACGATGTGATTTTACTTATCGTCATCGGATTTTATCTTATTTTATCCTACTTTATAATACTTGTCAATATCTTCTACGATTTTGTGATAACATAAAACAGAGGTGATTTTGTGAAACCGCTGAAAGAAAAAATCAGTATCACCGTAGATAGTGATTTGTTAAAAACCATTCGTACATTGGCAGAAGAAGACGACCGTTCCTTATCGCAATATATCAATTTAATTTTGAAAAAGCATGTTGAAAAAGACAATGACCAAAAACAGTAAAAGGCAGTTCAAACGAACTGCCTTTTTTGTTTTTATTCAACAGAGCAATTTCGCGGGCGGACAGGGACCGCCCGTGGGGTTTGATGTATTTTTGCGGAACAACACTAAGGTTGTTCCCTACGGATTGCACTGTGTTCACGGGTCGTCGAGACGCCGACCCCTACAAATACATATTTCCAATCGAGAGGGTTTGTAAAAAATGTCTGCAAAGTAAACCTACGATTTGCCTCGCGTCCTACGCGGCGGAACGGTACGACCGTTCCCTACACACACGCATTACAAATTGTGCGTAGGGGCGGGTCTTACGTGCCCGCCCGTAATTTTGATGTGATTTTATGCGGGCGTGGAAGCCCGCCACTACGCGAAAATACATTGCGTGCGTAGGGGCGGTCGACCCGGCCGCCCGCGGACTTTGATATACTTTCGCGGAACAACACTGAGGTTGTTCCCTACCATTCGTAGGGGCGAACTGCGTTCGCCCGCGTAATTTGATGTGATTTTGCCCCTCCGGCACGCGCTTTGCGCGTGCCACCTCCCCAATGAATGGGGAGGTTTACGGAACGGTAGGCGAAGAATCTCGTTTCGCTCATTTTTACTTTGTGCTGTTTGAGATCCTTCGCTACGCTCAGGATGACAAATGGTAATTTCGTGCGTAAAACAAAGATAAAAAAATAACCGGAAGGCGAAAAGCCCTCCGGTTATCTGCTTTATGTAGAGACATACGAAAAACGGGAACCAATTATCTCTTAATATCGTCCCAAGCCACACCGTTGATGTGGAACAAATCGTCAAATTCGTAACGGTTGTTTTCGTCTTTCGAGTGGCTCGGATACCAAACCTGTGCAAAGAACGGGTTGGTTTTGGCAATCGCATCGTAATCCCAAGCTTTCTGCGGGATATAGCACTCGGGGCACCAGTGACCGCCCAACAAAATGAGTGCGGGGCTTGCCTCAAATTCAGCGCCGCAGTGACCGCATTTCCATTTAAGCTTGGTCGCCATATCGCCTTTGGTCATCGACTCGGACAAGCATTCGCCGCCGCGGAACGCCGCCGCCTGCTTCATATCGTCAATATCCAATTCGCTTTCGGGCTTTGACTCGTCATAGCCGTGGTCGAGTTTGAACTGCTCGGCGGCGCTGTTGTCCTTGTCAAACTTGATGAGTTCAAAGTCTTCCCATTTGGACGGGATTTTCTCCCATTCTGCTTTGGAGCCGTAATAGGCGCTCATACGCACCTCATTGTTTTTGGCAACCCAATCCAGCGTGCCGAAATCGGGCGTGGAAGCAATCTTTTTCATAAAGGGTTTTGCGCAAGCCGCCACCAGATTCTTCGGCAGATAGCGCGGAATTTTGAAGTAGAATTCAACCTGGTCAGCCAAGCGGTTGAAGTAATCCTGAATCGGCAGATTCTCACGGAAGTGCAGGAATTCTTCGAGCTTGTCGCCGTCGGCATAGAACTGCCCGTGGAAGTTCTTGGTGATGAACCAGTTGGGGTCAAACAGCTTTTCGGGACCTGCCAAACCGAGCGTGCCCAACAGCAGGCATTCAAACTCGTAGTTGGAAATTCTGTATTCCTTACCGGAACCGATGTTGAAGAAGTGATTCCAGAAGTCTGCGCCGAGGTTGCCTTTTGCGTCCTCATCGACCAAATTTGCAAGCAGTCTGCCGGAGTCCTCCACCGTGCACCATTCCAAAACGCCGTTAATCGGCACATGGAACATAATCGGGTCCATATTCTTTAAGATGTTGGGATACAGAATACCGGACTGACGCATAACCACCCAGTTTTTCAAGCCGCTTTCGACAAAGGTACGCTCTGCAACGGTTTTGGAAACTGCATAGTGGTCATAAATCGAAATTTTAATCGGGTCACCGCAACGCCCCCAATGAATGGGATAGTTTCTGCCGCCGGTTTCGGCAACCGTGCCGATATAGCAAACCTTGATTGCGTCGGGGTCGGGCTGGGCAAGGACTGCCTTGCAGATGCTCTGCGCCGCGCCGATATTGGTTTTTTGCGTTCTGTACGGCTTCCAATCCGCCGTGGGGGAAACCATGCCGCCGACATGCAGAACATAGTCCGAACCGGTGACGGCTTCGAGAATGCTGTCATAATCTGTAAGGTCGCCCCAAACAATTTTTACGGACGGGTCGTTCATATAGGGTGCGAAGAGTTTTTCATTCTTTTCGCTTTTGCGAAGCAACAGAACCGTATTGAATTTGTCTTTCATCTTATACAGTTCTTTGAAGCCTGCAAAGCCCATGTTGCCGGACGCGCCGGTCAGCATAACGGTTTTCTTTTCTGCCATTTCTACCACCTCAAAATTCATATTTAAATATAGTATATCGTTTCGGGGAAAAAATGTCAATAAACAACCCTTGCTTTTTGCGGAAATTCTGCCGAAAATCCGCAAAAAAACACCTGCAAGCCGTTGCTTACAGGTGTTTCGTGTTTTACATGAATTACCAAGAAATCGTAAAGTCTTTTTCAAGACCGAACGGAATGGACGGTGTCATCCCTAAAACGGTCAACTGCAAAGTCCATACAAAATAATAGTTAGCGTGTGTAACATTGCCGGTAGCCTTATCCACAGTTACCACAATCTTACCGTCTTTATGACCGGTCTTAATATCTTTCAACAAGTTCTCAATGCCGGGAGCATTCTCGGCAATAATGCCGGGACGAATGACAGAGAACGCTTTCCCGTGGTGACCGACGCCATAGTCGGTATCTGCGCTGACTGGGTCTTCCTTCACCGTAATGGTAATGGTATATGTGCCGTTTGCTTCCGTAACCGTAGCAGACTGAATATCCTCTTCGGTCAATTTGCTCGACCAAGTTTGGGTTTCAACGGGGAACATCGCATTTTTTTGATCCGCCGTCGTTGCATTCACCAGGCCGGGGTCTAATTTAGAAAGGTCTTTTTCGCCCATATTGTTGGCAATTAAGTTGTTTGCAACGCTGACCAATGAGCTCGGCACTTCACCCGAAATGCCGCCCGCTTCGGAGTTTCTTTCATAATTCAGCGTAACCTGCTTTGCCTTCGGTTTTACATTGTTGATGGCGGTATTGAAATACGAAAGAATATCCGCCTGGCTACTGGACGCGCTCAACTCTGTGACGGCTGTGGCGTTTGTATCGCCTGTTGCCGCCGCGTCACCGCTTGCGTCGCCGGAAGAAGCACTGCCATTGTTGTTCTGCACCACAGCGCTTTCGGCGGTATTGGTATCGGAAACCGGGTTCACGGTGTTCGCCCCGATGGAATTCGGGTTGATAAATGCGATATAGCAAACCGAATAAATCAGCAACACCGCAAGGCAAATCGCAAACGCTTTAAAGAAAGTGCTTGTAAAAACCTTTCTGAGCATTTGCTTGTTGGCAAGCTTTTCCGCTCTCGATTCGGGTGTGGACGGTTCTTTATTCTGTTTAGACATTTGCGAATCCCCTTTCAAATTACACGCCCGAGCGTTTCAGGCGGTATATACAAAACATTACTTCTATAATTTACAATAAAATGGCGCAAATGTCAATCCATTTTCTGTGACATTTGATAGAAAAAAGAAAAAGTCTATGGAACATATCGGCAATATGTTTGCTTTTTTCTCGGTATTTTCACATAAAAATGTTGAATAATCAACTAAATTATATTATAATACACTTGTTCATTATTTTGCGCATACGCGCAAGCAGGAGGAATTTCAGAATGAAAGAGGAGAATGTGGACAGCCGCGTACGCCGCACCAAGCGATTGCTTCGGCAGGGGCTTACCGAACTGTTAAAAGAAAAAAGCATTAAAAAAATTACCGTTCGGGAGCTTTCCGAACGCGTGGACATCAACCGCGGCACCTTTTACCTGCATTACAAGGATATTTACGATTTGGTGGAGCAAATCGAGCAGGAGCTGTTTGATGAGTACGAAGGCATTGTGCAAAACTATACAATTGAGGACTTAAAAACACAGCCGCGCAAGATTTTCTCGGATGTATGCGGATTTCTCTATGCCAACCGGGAAATTTGCGCCGCATTGCTTGGGGAAAACGGCGACATCAATTTTATTTTGAATATGCGCAAATTCCTGCGGGAAAAATGCCTGCGGGATTTTACCACTTACTATCAGCTTGAAAATCTGACCGCATTTAATTATGTATATGCCTATTTTGAGGCAGGCGTGGTGGGTCTTGTGCGCCATTGGTTGGAGCACCCCGAGGACGGTACAACGCCCGAGGAAATTGCCGTGTTGATTGAAAATATTTTCTGGAAGGGCGCAAGCTGTATTACAGAGTCGGTACGAAACGAGGCACAGCAAAATGGCTGATTTACTTGCAAGACTGTTTATTAAGGATTATCAAAACACCAAAAGCCCTGCGGTGCGCGCCGCATACGGGGAATTGAGCGGCGCGGTCGGCATTTGCGTAAACCTGCTGTTGTCGGCGGCAAAGTTCTTTGTCGGCACGATAACGGGCAGTATTTCCATTTCGGCAGACGCGGTAAACAACCTGTCGGACGCCGGTTCTTCGGTGGTGACTTTGGTCAGCTTCAAGCTCGCCAAAAAGCCCGCCGACAAAGACCACCCCTACGGCCATGGCAGAATTGAATACATCGCCGCGCTGATTGTGTCGTTTTTGATTTTGATGATGGGGTTTGAGCTGTTCAAATCCTCGGTCGATAAAATCCGCAACCCCTCCCCCGTCACATACAGCACCGTGGCGTTGGTGATTTTGCTGTTGTCCATTGGGGCAAAACTGTGGCTTGCCTATTTCAACCATCGCTTGGGCAAAAAGATTGACTCCGCCGCAACAAAAGCGGTGGTTTCCGACAGTCTTTCGGATACGGCGGCAACGACGGTCGCTTTGGCGGCGCTGTTGCTGTCGCTCGTCACGGATTTCCCCGTGGACGGTTGGTTCGGCATTGTGGTGGCGCTGTTTATTTTCCGTTCCGGTGCGGAAATTTTGAAGGATACCGTCGGGCTGTTGCTCGGCAAGCCCCCCGAAAAGGAATTTTTTGACGAAATTGAACGGGAAATTCTTTCCTACGACGGCGTGGTGGGCGTGCACGACCTGATTATCCACGATTACGGTCCGGGCAGAAGCTTCGCGTCGGTGCACGCGGAAGTCCCCGCCAATATCGACATTTTACAAAGCCATGACACGGTGGATTTGATTGAACGCGATTTACAGCATAAATACGGTATGCTTGTGTCCATACATATGGACCCCGTAGTGACGGACGACGAACGGGTTACGGAATTAAAAGAGATTTGTAAAAAAGTCATTCACGATATTGACGAACGCCTGACGCTCCACGATTTCCGCATGGTAGAGGGCCCCACCCACACCAATTTGATTTTTGACACGGTTGCTCCGCCCGACTTCCCGTTAAGTGACCGTGAGCTTTGCAACACTATTTCGGAAAAATTGAGCAAAATAGACGAAAGATATTTCGCAGTTATCACGGTAGACCACGCATTTAACTAAAATTTGTTTTTCTGCGTCTTTTCTGCGGTTTTGCCCTTGCAAAAAACGCAAAATATAGTAGAATATGAGTGTAAAAACAAATCCGATTGGATTTCATCACGCTGCACGGAGGAACAAATATGCCTGACTACACCCAAGATTTTACCACCATTCCCTACGGCCCGCTCGGCATCGTCGCCCTGCCCGGCTGTGAGGAGCTTGCCGAGAAAATCGACCGCTACATCGTGAAATGGCGTGCGCAAAAGCAAAGCGAACACAAAAACAGCATCGCATTTGCCGGCTATGAGCGCGACACCTATATTATCAACACGGGCTTCCCGCGGTTTGGTACGGGGGAAGGCAAGGGCACGCTGTCGGAATCCGTGCGCGGCTATGATATTTTTATTGTCGCCGATATGTTCAACCACGGGCTGACCTATCAAATGTACGGGCAAACCGTACCGATGAGCCCCGACGAGCATTACGCCAACTTAAAGCGTGCAATTTCCGCTGTCGGCGGCAAAGCACGCCGCATTACGGTGATTATGCCGATGCTGTATGAAGGGCGGCAACACAAGCGTTCCTCGCGTGAATCGCTCGACTGCGCGATTGCCTTGCAGGAATTGTGCTTGAATATGGGTGTGGACAACATCATCACCTTTGACGCGCACGACCCGCGCGTACAAAACGCCATTCCGTTAAAGGGCTTTGAAAACGTGCAGCCCGTTTACCAAATGATTAAAGCGCTTGTCAACCATGTGGACAACCTCCACTTTGACAATGACCATATGATGGTCATTTCCCCCGATGAGGGCGGCATGGGACGCTGCATCTACTATTCCACCGTGTTGGGCGTGGAATTGGGTATGTTCTATAAGCGCCGCGATTACACACGCGTGGTCAACGGCAGAAATCCGATTTTACAGCACGAGTTCTTGGGCTCGAATGTGGCGGGTAAGGATGTGCTGATTGTAGATGATATGATTTCCTCGGGCGAATCGATGCTCGAAGTTGCCGGCAAGCTCAAAGAGTTGGGCGCGGCACGCATCTTTATTTTCTCGGCATTCGGGCTGTTCTGCGAAGGCTTAGACAGTTTCGACCAAAAATATGCCGATGGGCTGTTTGACAAGGTATTCACCACCAATTTGGTTTACAGAACGCCCGAGTTACTCGCGCGCGAGTGGTACTGTGAAGTGGATATGTCAAAATATGTTTCGTATATCATTGACACCTTAAACCACGATATGTCCGTCAGCCACCTGCTCAATCCTGCGGACAAAATCGACGCCCTGCTTCGCAAAAAAGGGTATAAAGCATAAGACAAATCAAATATGGATATGCAAAACAGGCTTCCGAAGTTTTGGAAGCCTGTTTTTTCGCAGAAACGCACAAAAAAGCGAAACGCCGCAGAACAAAGTTCAGCGGCATTTAAACTTTTCTCATTTCAGTTGTCAAAGGAAACTTACGCCTTGTTGAGTTTAGAAACGAGGGCGGACTTTTTACGGGCAGCGTTGTTTTTGTGAAGAAGCCCCTTTGCAGTCGCCTGGTCAATCTTTTTCACAGCGGCAGTCACGAGTGCTTCTTTGTCGGCTGCGCCGGATTCAATCGCTGCGTTTGCCTTTTTGATTGCGGTTTTAAGCGCAGAGTTCATAGACTTATTGCGCTGTGCACGCTTGTTGTTCACGATAACGCGCTTTTTCGCGGACTTAATATTCGGCATACGGTCACACCTCCCTTACATTAGCGGTATATATATTACCATTCTTTTCTGAAAAAAGCAAGTTTTTTTTTGAATTTCGCAATAGTTTTTTCCGTTTTGCCCATACTAAAAGGAGATTTATCGTTTAGGAGGCGGCAAAATGGATTTTCGCACCGATTTGGCAGTGGAGCGCCGCGCGCTCTGCGGCACAAAAGAAAGCGAGAATGTGCGTATGCAAACACGCACGCGCGGCGAAGTCAAAATTACGGAAATTGAGGTGTTAAACGAAGCGGGCGAACGGGAAATCGGCAAGCCGAAGGGCAAATACATCACTTTGGAAATTCCCGAATTTTCGCACGACAGCGAATTGTTAGACGGGCGTCTGTCCGCCATGACCGATACGCTTTGTGACTTTCTGCCCGACCGCAACGGCGCGGTTTTGGTGGCGGGTTTGGGCAACGAGAATATTACGCCCGACGCCTTAGGGCCGAAAACCGCCCGCGGCATTTTTGCCACACGGCACATTGACAAATCGATGGCAACCCGGCTTGGCTTTCCCGATTTGCGCCCCGTTTCGGCAGTCACCTTCGGCGTTTTGGGACAAACAGGTATGGAAACCGCCGAATCCCTCAAAGCCTTGGCAGACGCGGTACAGCCGTGCGCCGTTATCACCGTGGACGCGCTTGCCGCACGCAGTCTGTCGCGGCTTGGGAACACCGTACAACTGACCGACACAGGCATCACGCCGGGCTCGGGCGTGGGCAACAGCCGCGCGCGCATTGACCGCGAAACGCTCGGCGTTCCCGTGATTGCCGTCGGTGTGCCGACGGTGGTAGATGCAGTCACCTTAATTCGGGATTTTACGGGAGACGAGAAAAATTTACACGAAACCGCCAAACAGGAGGCACGCGAAATGATGGTCACCCCGCGTGAGATTGACACGCTCATTCGCCGCGCGTCACGGTTTTTATCCCTTGCGCTCAACTGCGCATTACAGCCGTCGGTTTCGCCCGATATTCTTTTAAATATCGTTTAATATCTGCGCGCCTTTCATCATATCCATAGAACGGAAGGATATGTGCGAAAGGACTCGCTATGATGACACGAAAAAATCAACTGCGTAAAAAAAACAACGGCGACACCGCAAGCCGCGTTTTGCTGACGCTTGCCGTGCCCGCATTTTTGCTGTGCACCGTATTTGTCGGTATGCACGGTGCGACACCACTCGAAAAAGCGGCACTGTTCAGTGCGTCGCTCGCCTTGCCGCAGGGCACGGCAGAGGTCATCAAAAATGATTTTGCCCGTGCCGCGCAAAGCGGCAGCACTTCGCAGAGTGCAACCGTGTCCGTGCCGATTGAAAACCGCGTACAACCCGCCGCCGCACAAAAGACCGCTTCCGAAACGGACACGCCCGCGGATATTCTCAAAATGATGCAGGACGCCGAAGCCGTGTTTGCCAATGCGCAAAAAAGCGGCAATATTGTCGAAAAGCAATATGACGCGGCAAATGCCACCGACACCTATGAAAATATTACAGTACGCAACACCACGCCGTCCCATTCGATTGATATAAAGTCAGCGGTGGAGAAAAACGCAACGCTTCAAATTTCGGATAAAAGCGCGCCGACGGTGTTGATTTTTCACACGCACACCACCGAAAGCTACGAGCTGTTGAATTACGGTTGGTACACAACCGAGTATGTCTCGCGTAGTAACAGCCCCGACCGCAATATGGTGCGTGTGGGCACGGCGATTTGCGAAGAACTCACAAAAATGGGCATCGGCGTTGTGCATGACACCGAAATCCACGATACACAGTACACGGGGGCATATGACCGTTCGAGAGAAAGCATAGAAAAGATTATGGCGGAAAATCCGAGTATTCAGGTGGTCATTGATGTGCACCGCGACGCAATCAAGCAGAGCGACGGCACGCGCATTAAGCCGACAGCGGAAATAAACGGCAAAAAAGCGGCGCAGATTATGATTATTGCAGGCTGTGAGGACGGCAAGGTGACCGATTTCCCGCGGTGGGAGGAAAACCTAACCTTTGCGTTGCAATTACAAAAAACCGCCGAAACAGACTATCCGGGGTTAATGCGCCCCATCCTGTTTTCGGCGCGCAAATACAATATGGACGTCACCCCCTGTTCGGTGCTTTTGGAAATGGGCAGTGACTCGAACACCTTGGAAGAGGCGGAATATTCGGGGCATTTAATCGGCAAGGCGCTCGGGGAATTGATTTTAAAGTATTCGGAAAACGGATAAACAACAGTTTTAAGGAAGTGAAAAAATGAAAAATCCGGTCTTGCGACGGTATCTTTTGTGTATGTTTTTGCTGTTGCTGTTATTCGCGGCGGTATTCGGCACGGTGCGCGCCAAAGAAAATTCGGAGTTTGCCCGCACGGGCGAGAAAACGGAACAGGTGGATTTGGAAGATGTATCTGCACAGGTAGACAAATGGCGCACACAACTGCAAAACCGTGGAATAACGGGATAATAAAAGGCTGTATCATAAGATACAGCCTTTTGCTTTGGAATTTGAAATATTTGGGTTACGCTTTCAGCGCGACAGCCGTTTTCGCCTTTTCAGCGATATGCTGTGCGTCCAGCCCGTAAATGTGCAACAATTCCACAGCGGGGCCGGATTTGCCAAACACATCTTCTACACCGACGCGCAACACCGGTACGGGCATGGTTTCGCAAACGACTTCTGCCACGGCACTGCCCAAGCCCCCGAGAATATTGTGTTCCTCAGCGGTGACAATCGCGCCGGTTTTCTTGGCGGACTCGACGATAATCTCGCGATCAATCGGTTTAATGGTTGCCATATTGACCACCCGCGCCGAAATGCCGTCCGCTTTTAAGCTTTCAGCCGCCATTAATGCTTCGTTGACCATAAGGCCCGTGGCAACAATGGTGACATCGTCGCCCTCGGTGAGCACAGCGCCCTTGCCGATTTCAAATTTGTAGGATTCATCGAACACACGCGGCACGGCAAGTCTGCCGAAACGCATATACACCGGGCCTTCGTGCTCTGCCGCCGCCAACACGCACGCGCGTGCCTCGACATCGTCGGCAGGATTTAAAATGACCATACCGGGAATGGAGCGCATTAAGGCAATATCCTCACAGCATTGGTGACTTGCGCCGTCCTCGCCGACGGAAATGCCGGCGTGGGTTGCGCCGATTTTGACATTCAAATGCGGATACCCGATAGAGTTACGCACCTGCTCAAACGCTCTGCCCGCCGCAAACATTGCAAAGGAGCTTGCGAACACAATATGCCCTGTTGCGGCAAGCCCCGCCGCAACACCCATTAAGTTGCCCTCGGCAATGCCGACATCAATGAAGCGCTCGGGGAACGCCTTTTTAAACATACCCGTTTTGGTTGCCGCCGCAAGGTCGGCGTCGAGCACCAAAACCTTATCGTTTTTTTCGCCCAATTCAACAAGCGTTTTGCCGTAGGCTTCACGCGTTGCACATTTTACTACTTCTGCCATACCTTACGCCTCCAATTCTGCCAATGCGGCTTTGAGCTCTGCCATTGCCTGTTCATATTGCTCGGTATTCGGCGCACTGCCGTGCCAGCCGACGGCGTTTTCCATGTACGAAACGCCCTTGCCCTTAACGGTTTTCATCACAACCGCGGTGGGTTTGCCCTTACACGCCTTTGCGTCAGCCAATGCATTTTCAATCGCGTCATAATCGTGACCGTCGATTTCGAGCACATTCCAATTAAATGCGGCAAATTTTTCTGCAATCGGGTACGGGGCATTGACTTCGTCCATTGTACCGTCAATTTGCAAATTGTTGTTATCAATAAACGCAACCAAATTATCAAGCCCTTTGTTGCCGGCAAACATTGCCGCCTCCCAGACCTGCCCCTCTTGCAATTCGCCGTCGCCGAGAATGGTATACACGCGGTAGTCCGCATTGTCGAGTTTCGCACCGAGCGCCATACCAACCGCGGTGGAAATGCCTTGCCCAAGCGAACCTGTACTCATATCCACGCCGGGGACTTTATCCATATTGGGGTGACCTTGCAGGTAACTGTCGGACTTGCGCAAGGTTTTTAAATCCTCCACGGGGAAAAAGCCTTTGAGCGCCAGCGTTGCATACAGCGCAGGTGCGGCGTGGCCTTTGGAAAGCACAAAACGGTCACGGGTTTCTGCTTTCGGGTTTTTCGGGTCTACGCGCAATTCGGTGTTGTAAAGCACGCTTAACACATCACAAATGGAAAGCGACCCGCCCGGGTGCCCGGCTTTGGCGTTATACACGCCCTCCAACACGCCCATACGCGCTTTGGTCGCAAAAATCTGCAATTCCTTTTTCTTCGTATCGGTCATCGGTTACTCCTCCTTATAATCATACATAATATATTCGAGCAAATCCGCTACGGCGCCTTTGTTGCAATGGCACGCGTGGAATTTTGCAATTTCGTGCATTTTTCTCGGCGCTTGCCCGCAACAGGCGGGCAGCCCCACGGTTTTGAGCATTTCATAATCATTGAAATAGTCGCCGATTGCGGCGGTATGCGCACGGTCAATGCCGTACATTTCCGCAATATCCATCACGCCGACACCTTTGTGTATGCCCTGTTCGAGCATTTCAAAGGACGAAACGGACGAGGACATAAAATTGACGCACGGGTCTTGAATGCTCAGCAAATACTTTTTGACTGCCGATATGAGCGGCGGCATTCCTAAGAAAATCACCTTACCCCAATCGTCGGGCGGCACTTCGGTCGCCTTTTTAAATTTGCGGTGGGGTAAATTGTCCGCCGTGAGCATGACATTGGCAAAAATATGTGCGTTCACAGTATATGCGCGGTCGCTCGTTAAAATTTCGACTTCCACAGCGGGGAATTTTTCGGTCACTTTTTTGACCAACTCATACCCCGCAGGGTTAATGGGGTGGAAGCGCAACATTTTTTCGTGCTCGTAATCGTAAATGCCCGCGCCGTTTAAAAGCACAGCAGGGGTAGAAGCAATCGGCAGGCTTTGAAACGGTTTGCGCATAGAACTGATATTCCGGCCCGATGCCAAGGTGAAATGACCGTTTTTTTCCTTTACAAATTCACAAATGCGTTCATAATTGCGTTTCGGCAGACGGCGCAGTTTGTTATTCAGCGTACCGTCAATATCCGAAGCAACCAGCCAATCGGAAAAATCGGTTTTGTTCGGTGTTTCAGTCTTCAAGCGTTAAACTCCTTTGGAAATTCTCAAAATACGCCGGGAGCGGACTTTCAAATTCCATATATTCTTGGGTACGCGGGTGCACAAAGCCGATTTTGCCGGCGTGCAGGCATTGCCCGCAAAGCGAGAGTTCGCTCTTTTTCGGATGTCCGTAAACAGCGTCGCCCGCAAGCGGATGGCCCAAATACGCCATATGCACGCGAATTTGGTGCGTTCTGCCGGTTTCCAAACGGAATTTCATATAGGCGTACCCTTTATACAACTCTAAGGTTTCATAATGCGTGACTGCATTTTTGGCGTTTTTGTCGGTCACCGCCATTTTTTTGCGGTCGCGCGCGTCGCGCCCGATGGGCGCGGTGACCGTGCCGTTCGGAATTTTCAAATGCCCTGTAATGATCGCGCGGTATTCGCGCGTAAACGAATGCGCGGCAATTTGTTCGGCCAATGCGCGGTGGGCAAAATCATTTTTTGCGACAATTAACAGCCCGCTTGTATCCTTGTCAATACGGTGCACAATGCCCGGACGCAATACACCGTTAATCCCTGACAAACTGTCACCGCAATGGTATAGAAGCGCGTTAACAAGCGTGCCGTCAAAATTACCGGGCGCGGGGTGCACGACCATCCCTTTCGGCTTATTGACCACCAGCAAATCCGCGTCCTCATACACAATGTCGAGTGGAATATTCTGCGCCGCAACCGCCAAGGGCTTTACTTCGGGCGGGGTAAAGGTCAGTTTATCCTCGGTGCGGAGCTTATAATTTTTCGACGCCGCCTTGCCGTTGACGACAGCGTATCCGTCCTCAATCGCCTTTTGGAGCGCCGAACGCGAGCTTTCGGGGAAAATGCGCGCCAAATATTTGTCGAGCCGTTCGCCCGCAAAATCCGTATCTATCAAAATATCAATCGGTTGCATTTTCGTTCTCCGATACCTGTTTTGTTTTCTTTGCGTCACGGAACATATCGTACAGCAAATAAATAATCAAAATTGCCGCGCCGACACAAACCAACATATCCGCAAAATTGAACACGGCAAAATCAATAAACAGCGGCTCGATATAATCCACCACAAAACCGCGACCGACGCGGTCAATCAAATTGCCCGCACCGCCCGCTAAAATGAGAATTGCCGCAACAAAAACAGGAATCGGCTTGCATTTGCCCAACAGCAAATACACAAAGCCACACAAAAGCACAATCCCCGTAAACACGGACAAAAGCGTTGTATATTGACTGAAAGAGCCGAAGGCGGCTCCCGTATTTTCGACATAGGATAACTGTAAAATCCCGTCTAAAAGCGGAAAACTGCCTATCGGTTCCAAATGTACCACGGCAAGGTGTTTAATGCCTTGGTCCAAAGCAACGAGCGCCGCGATAACAACGACGGCAACAAATTGCAGCATGTATTACCCTCACCCGTTTTTATTTCTTCTTAAAAAAGCTCTTAAAGGAGACCGGCTCGTCATCGTCGTCTTCGTCCGAAGCGTCGTCCTCGTCCTCAATCGTCGCATAGGCGCGGGTGGGGGCTTCCTCGGCAGGTTCATCTGCCGCAGGCTCGGCTTCGTCCTCTTCTTCATCCTCTTCAAAGGCGCTCAAATCCAAAGAAAAGCCTTCTTCGGCGGGTTCTCCCGCGGTTTCTTCCTCGGCTTCGGGCACGGTAGAGGAGGAAATGTCCTCATATTTTTCAAATTTCGCGGTTTCTTCCACAACGGGAATTTCGACAACCGCCGGCGCTTCCTCTGCCACAGGTGCCTCGGCGGGTACTTCTGCGGGGGCAGGCGCCTCGGCGGGGGCTTCCTCGGCGGGCGCGGCAGCCTCCGTTGCAGTCTCCGTTGCCGCTTCTTCCTGCGGCATTTCATCGGCGACATATTCGGGGATTGCGTTAATCAAATTGAGATGCTCTTTGTAAAGCCCCAACAAATGCGCGCGGAATTCGGCGGCTTTCTTTTGCAGCATTTCAAATTCCAGACTTTCTTTCATCACCTTGCGGTTGACGGCACCGAGAATTTCGTCGGCGTCCTTTTTGCTTTGCAACAAAACGGCGTCCGCCTCCGCTTTCGCTTTCGCAACGATTTCTTTCGCCTCGTCCTCGGCGGCGGCACGGATTTTGTCCGCATCCTCGTTGGCGTTTTCAAGCGTGCCCGCAATGCTGTCCTTTGCGTCCTTCACGATTTTGTCCGCCAAGGTCTGTGCGGAGATAAGCGCTTTGCGAAGGGAGTCCTCCTCGTCCTTATATTTTTCCACCTTGTTTGCCAAAAGGCTGATTTTTTTAATCAGTTCGCCGTTTTCCTTGAACATCTGCTCATAAGAAGCGGACACCTCGGCAAAAAAGCCGTCGACATCGTCAGCACGGTAGGCACCGCGGCCGGTTGCCTGAAACTGTTTGGATTTCACTGCGTCGGGAGTAAGCATAACTGTAATTCCACCAATCTAAAAAAATTATTTACACATTAAAAGAATACGCCGTTGTTTTCGAGCTCGTCGAGCAAATCGCCCATCACATCCACATTATAGGGCGTGATAATGAAGGTGCTGTTGGCAACGCGCTTAAACTGCCCGCCGTTGGCATAGGCAACGCCGGTCAAAAAGTCCACCAAGCGGCGCGCAACATCGCGGTTGCAGGACTCCAAATTCAGCACCACGGTACGCTTCTCATTGAGATTGTCCGCCACCGTTTTGGCTTCCTCAAAGCTTTCGGGCTTGGAAAGCACCACCTGCAACTGCGCAGTCGTATGGATATTTACAACATTGTCGCCTTTCGACTCGCGTGCACGGCGCGGTGCGCGGCGCGGTTCCTCATACGCCTCGTCGCGGGCAGGCTCTTCATTCTGAAAATCGTCGGATTCAAGCTCGTCGTAATACTCGTCCTCGGAAACATTGACCATGTTTTTTACTTTGTCTAAAAAGCTCATTTTGCATCCTCCTAATTTCAATAAATACGCGGCCCGAAAATTTTAGAGCCGACGCGTATATGATTCGACCCCGAACGGATAGCCTCGGCGTAATCGCCGGACATACCCATCGACAGGATATTCATAGTTACATTATCTAATTTTTTTGAGCCGATGTCAACATACATATTGTATATATTCGTAAAAAATTTACAAAGTTCTGTGTTTTTGTCGCAAATCGGCGGAATTGTCATCAATCCGCAGATGTGTAATCCCGCAACCTCGGCTAGTTCTGCAATGCTTTCTTCCACAACTTCGGGCATAAAGCCGGTTTTGCTTTCCTCTCTGCCGATGTTGACTTCAATGAGCACATCTGTTACGATGCCCTTTTTCACGGACTGCTTGCCGATTTCACGGCCGATTTTCAAAGAATCCACCGACTCAATCATATCGACCTCGCCGACAATCTGCCCCGCCTTGTTCGACTGCAAATGCCCGATGAGGTTTTTGCGCACGCCGTTAAGGTGTAAATTCGGCTTTTTGCGGAGCATTTCCTGCACCTTGTTTTCGCCGATTAAGGTAATGCCGCAGTCAATGGCGTGGTTGATGAACATTTCGTCCACGGTTTTCGTTACCGCCATAAAGTCAATATCCTGCTCGCTTCTGCCCGAAAGTGCGGCAGCACGCGCGATTTCTTCGCGGATGGTCTTTAAATTGTATTCAATATCCTGAAATTTTTCCTCAGCCCAGGATTTTTCCGTCATATAAATCGGTCCCTTCTACAATAATTTCATCATACAGCGAAACATACCCACTTTTGGGATTGCCGTTGTCATCCTTCGGCGTAACGCATACGCAGTATTCCGAATCGGCATAGGCAATTTCCACCTTTTTAAACTTGATAATATTGCCGCTGACGGTATACACGCCCTTCACGCCGTCCACCTCGCGGATGGCTTTATTGTTCACCTGATACCCCGTAAAATTCTCGAGAACCAGCCGCACCTGTTCCTTGCGAAGCGCGGCATACTGCGCATTCATCAAATTACAGCGCAAAATCACGGCGGATTTATCCGTTCCCGCGTTTTGCACGGACACGACCTCGGCGGAAATCGCCTCGGCGGAGGTCAGCGGAAATTCCACGGGAATGCGTCTGCCCGCCGAAAGCGAGCCGGCGGACTCGGCGTCAATCACACACAAAATATACCAATTAAAGCTGTCCACGAGTTTGCCCATACAATTTTTTAAGCTTTCGGTGGGTGTGGGACTGCTTTGCAAAAGCATTTCAATCTGTTCCCCGGTAATCTCCGGCACCGATTCGTATGCACAGGCAGTTTCGTACCCATCCACATGGGCGATATAATAGCCGGGATTGTTCGCCTGTACCGTGACAAAGCCGCCCGACTGTGCTTGCAAGGCATCGCGCTGTGCATATAAGCTGTTCAACTTTTCGGTCGGGTCAATCACCGTACCCGTGGAAAGCTGCCGCGCGGTAATGGTTTCACAAACCGTGTCTTCATAGCCTTCCAGCGCGTCTATATCGCCATCGGCAATCGCAACTGCATAACTTTCACAGGCGGAATACACCCGTTCGTCCATCGACTCGACATCACTTGTCTGAATGCCGATTTTATTTTTAAGGGATTCAAAATACGCTATGTCCGTTTCGACACTCTGCATTTGCGAATAGATTCGCGCTGCGTTTTCCGAAGTAAAAACCACGGCAACATCGTCGCCGCTCGCAACGCGTTTTCCGTCCGTCACCAGCGGCACAAGCGTACCGACCGCATCGGCGGTGATATAGGTCTCATCCCGTACCACAAAGCCGTCAGTTGTCACAGCTTTGGAAACGGTCTTTTCCAAGGCGATTTCGGTTTTGACGGGGCTGTAATTGATTTTGAAGATTTGATAAATGCAAATGCCTACAATCAACAGCGCCAAAACGGTATACAGCGCCGTTGCGGATTTCTTTTTTTGCGGGTATTTTACAACCTTTTCGTTGGTATTTCGTGCTTCGCTCATACCGTCTCCGTTTCTGCGAATGCAATCGCTTTCGCAAGCAGCGTTTCTTTCGTGCAAGTATCCGCGTAAATCCAATGGATTTGCGGATTGCGTTTAAACCAGGTTATCTGCCGTTTGGCGTAATTGCGCGTGGCGCGTTTTAAGTTTTCAACCGCTTCGTCGAGCGGCAACACGCCGTCCAAATACGGCTTTAACTCCTTATAGCCGATGGCTTGCGCGGCGGTGTCGGGTGTGCCCTTGAAAAATTCGCGTGCTTCCTCCAAAAGCCCGTTTTCGAGCATAATATCTACACGGCGGTTGATGCGGCCATACAAAACTTCGCGGTTTTCGAAGGCTATACCGATATACCGCGGTGCAAACGGCGACGGGGTCTCGCGGGAAGAAGCGAGCGCCTCGGTCATCGTTTTGCCTGTCAGTTGATACACTTCAAACGCGCGGATAATCCGTTTGCGGTTGTTCGGGTGCAAACGCGCGGCGGTTTCGCGGTCAAATGCCGAGAGCTTTTCGAGCATTTTTTCGCCGCCGAGCGCGTCAAATTCCGCTTCCAACCGCGCACGCAACTCGAAATCGGTTTCGGTTTCAATAAATTGTGTGCCCGTAAGCAGACTGTCCACATACAGTCCTGTGCCGCCGACCAAAATCGGTAGCTTTTGCCGACGGTAAATATCCAAAATGCACGCGCGCGCCGCTTTGACATATTCCGCGACGCTGTACGGCGTTTCAGGCGGGAGAAAATCCATCATATGGTGCGGTATCCCCTGTTTTTCCGTTTCGGTAGGCTTTGCAGAGGCAATGTCCATACCTTTGTAAATCTGCATAGAGTCGGCAGAGACAATTTCGCCGCCCAAATGCTTTGCAAGTTCCACCGACAGCGCGGTTTTGCCCGACGCGGTAGGACCGACTACGGCGAGTACAGGAATGTTCTGCATCACTGAATCCTCCCGAATTGCCTGTCAAGCTCGGCACGCGTCAATTCTATGAGCACCGGCCGCCCGTGGGGGCAGTAACGCACACTGTCGTCAGACAGCAGTTTTTTGGTAAATTCGTACAATTCATAGTCTTTGGTATCGTTGCCTGCTTTAATCGCGGCGCGGCACGCCAAAGAATGATAAATCCAAT
>JBJEPU010000203.1:0-5047 GCA_051881395.1 Candidatus Fimenecus sp. | reverse complement strand
CATCGGGAAAATCCACCCGTAAAATATCCTCTTTCGTTTGTAACGCAAACCCACCAGTGGCGTTCGGTACGCTGTCGGCGTAGGGGAGGTAGGGTTTCACATCCAAAATCGGCGTGCCGTCCATCAAATCCGCGCCCGCCACAAGCAAAATCGGTGCGTTTTCGCTTTTAAAATCCATTTTTAAAAGCCGCACACACGAAAGCCCGATGTGGTTTGGGCGAAACGGTGAGCGCGTCGCAAAAACGCCCATGCGGGTGTTGCCGCCCAGCCGCGGCGGGCGCACGGTCGGCGACCAATCTTTGTCGGCACATTTCGAAAACTGCCACAAAAGCCACAGGTGCGAAAATCCCTCTAACCCCCGAAACGCGGCGGGGTTGCGGTATTCGGGCTCGAATACAACAGTAGATTGCAGTTCGTCAATAATGCCGCTTTGCCGCGGAATACCGAATTTTTCTGGGAAATCGCTGTGTATATGCGCAATCACGCGCATGGGAATGTCTTTCTCCATATTGCCTCCAAAGTAAGGGTGGGTGCGTTGCAAAACATTGCATCTGCCGCTTTTGCCGTGTACCGTTTATTTTGTGATAGGAATTCTAAACTTTTCGGTCGATTTTCGTAAGCATTGTATTGGGTTTTATTATATAATTGAATAAATAGAATGTCAAATTTTCAATATTTTAGAGGTTCGTATGAAACAGTTTTCAAAAGTAATGGTCTGGGAAGAAACGGTCATACTCCCCACATATGAAATCGGCGCGCCCGACAAAAATCCGATGTTTTTGGAAAAACGCGTGTATCAGGGCTCGTCGGGCAAGGTATATCCGCACCCCGTAATCGATAAAATTTACGACACGAAAACCGATAAAGCGTACAAGGCGTTTTTTTTGGAAAATGACTACATAAAGGTGATGCTTTTGCCTGAAATCGGCGGCAGAATTCAGCGTGCCACCGATAAAACCAACGGCTACGATTTTGTATATTACAATCAGGTTATTAAGCCCGCCCTTGTCGGGCTTGCAGGGCCGTGGATTTCGGGCGGTATTGAGTTTAACTGGCCCCAGCACCACAGACCCAGCACCTTTGACGAGGTGGATTATACATACTTTGAAAATGCGGACGGCTCTGCGACCGTTGTAATGAGCGAAATTGAAAATATGTTCCGCACCAAAGGTATGGCGCGCTTTACGCTGTACCCCGACAGCACTTATATTGAGATTAAAGCGCAGTTATATAACCGCACCGATGTACCGCAAACCTTCTTGTGGTGGGCAAACCCTGCCGTTGCGGTGAACGACAACACCCGCAGTATTTTCCCGCCCGATGTCACCACGGTAATGGACCACGGCAAACGCGCTTCATCCACTTTCCCCATTGCAACAGGCACCTATTACAAGGTGGATTACAGCCGCGGAGTGGATATTTCCCGCTATAAAAACTTGCCTGTGCCCACTTCTTATATGGCGGCAAAATCCGACTATGATTTCGTGGGCGGTTATGATGACGGCGTAAATGCCGGTATTCTCCATGTTGCCGACCACCATGTTGCCCCCGGCAAAAAGCAATGGACTTGGGGGTGCGGTGATTTCGGCAAGGCGTGGGACAGAAATTTGACGGACGAGGACGGTCCCTATGTAGAACTGATGACAGGGTGCTTTACCGACAATCAGCCCGATTTCACCTTTATAGCCCCCATGGAGGAAAAGCGCTTTACTCAGTATTTTATGCCGTATAAGCAAATCGGCACGGTGCACAATGCCACAAAAGACCTTGCTATGAATTTTGAAAACGGCGCGGTGCATCTGTATGCCTCGGGCAATGTGGGCGAAATCACCGTAGAGACACTTGCAAACGGTAAAGTCACGCAAAGCGAAAGCATTGTGTTACTGCCAAGCGAAACCGCCGAAATTCAAATCAAAAATCCCGAAACGGTTGAAAAAATTAAAATATTGAAAAGCGGCAGACAAGTTCTCAACTACATAGTCAACGGCAAAAAGCAGGAGCCCACGCCGCCCGCTGTCTGCCCGCCTGAGCCGAAAGACTGCAAAACCACCGAGGATTTGTATTTGTACGGCTTACATATTGAGCAATATCGCCACGCAACCTACTTAGCCGAGGACTACTATTTGGAAGGACTGCGCCGCGACGCAACAGACATTCGCCTCAATAACGCTTATGGCATGCTTTTATTCAAAAGAGGACAGTTTTTGGAGAGCGAGCCCTATTTCAGAAAAGCCATTGAAAAAGCGACCCGTTCCAATCCCAATCCCTATGACTCGGAGCCTTACTACAATTTGGGGTTGTGCCTGCTTTACCAAAACAGACTTGCGGAAAGTTATGATGCGTTTTACAAAGCGGCGTGGAGCAACGCCTGTCAGGAGGGGGCGTTTTATTTCCTTGCCTGCATTTCGGCGCGAAACGGCGAATATGAGACGGCGTTAGACCACATTGAAAATGCAATCATCAAAAACAGCCGAAATTATAAGGCGCGAAATCTAAAATCGCTGCTTCTTCTTAAACTCGGCAGAGAAAGCGAGGCGGTAAACCTTGCCAAAGAAACAAATTCTCTTGACCCGATGGACTTTATCAGCCGCCGCATTTTGGGAGAGACGACTGAAATGCGCGTAGATACCGCTATTGAAATCGCGCTTGAATACAAAGCGGGCGGTTTTTACGAAGATGCAATCCGAGTTTTGCTGGAAACAAAATCCGCGTATCCGTTGGTGCAGGTTCACCTTGCCGATTTATACGCACTTCTCGGTGATACCGAAACCGCCAAAGGTTGCTTGGAACAAGCAGAACAAGCGGACAGTTACCTCTGCTTCCCGCACAGACTTGATGATATGCTTGTTCTTGAAAATGCAATCAAAAACTGCGAAAACAACGCCATGGCAAATTACTATCTCGGCTGTCTGTACTATGACAAAAAACGCTATGACGATGCAATCGCCTGTTGGGAAAACGCCGTAAAGAAAAAGCCGCAATTCCCGACGGCGCACCGCAACCTTGCCCTTGCATATTACAACAAAAAAGGCGACGAAAAAGCGGCTTTGCAAGAACTTGAAACCGCATTCTCGCTTGACAAAACCGATGCAAGAGTGTTGATGGAATTAGACCAGCTTTACAAAAAAGCACAAGTTTCTCCGAAAGACCGCCTTGCGCGTTTAGAAAAGCATTTGGATTTAGTGGCTTTCCGCGACGATTTATACACGGAATATGTCACGCTTTTAAACTTAAACGGCGAATATGAAAAAGCCCTTGACTGCCTGTTGTCCCATTCTTTCCATCCGTGGGAGGGCGGCGAGGGCAAAGCGCCCGCGCAGTATGTTGCCGCCCTTTGTGCTTTGGCAAAAGAGGAAATCGAAAACGGCGAATGTGAAACAGCCGTTTCCCTTTTAGAGCGCACCTTTGATTACCCCCATAACCTCGGTGAGGGTAAACTCTACGGCGCACAGGAAAATCTGCAAAATTATTTATTGGGGATTGCGCATGAAAAAGCAGGCAATTCAGAAGAAGCAAAGAAATATTTTGAAAAAGCCTCTTCGGGACTTTCCGAGCCGCAAAGCGCAATGTTTTACAACGACCAGCCGCCCGAAACAATTTTCTGCCAAGGTCTTGCTCTTTGTAAACTCGGCAAAACCGCGGACGCCAATCTCCGCTTTGACAAACTGATTGCCTATGCGGATACGCATTTGGACGATACCGTGAAAATCGACTATTTTGCCGTTTCTCTGCCCGATTTCCTGGTCTTTGACGAAGATTTGAATAAGAAAAACCGCGTGCACTGCCTGTTTATGAAAGCGCTGGGGCTTCTTGGTAAAGGCGAAAAAGAAAATGCGGAAGAACTATTCCAAAAAGCATTTTCCCTTGATAACAGCCACTTTGCCGCCCATTTCTATCAAGAACTTTTTACGGCGTAATTTGAAAAGGAGAATGGTTATGCCGAGACTTGAAACAAGAACATACCGCGTTTCTGCCTTTACAAGCGAAAACCATTTGCCGCACCTGTCACAAGTAAAAGAAGCGCACAAAACAAAATCCACCATTGACGATTTTGAGGGGTTGTTTATCGACTACGGTTACCGCGAAACCGCTTACCCGTATACACAGCAAAATGCCTATTCGGAGGAATTCGAGCAGGAAATTACCGTAGCTGTTTTGGAGAATGAATATCTGTATGCCGAATTTCTGCCGACGCTCGGCGGGCGGCTTTGGAAATTGTACGATAAAAAACAGAAAAAAGATATTCTTTACACCAACGATGTGATTCGCTTTCGCAATTTGAGTATTCGCAACGCTTGGTTTTCGGGCGGTGTGGAATGGAATTGCGGCGTAATCGGTCATTCGCCTTTTACCTGTTCGCAAATGTACTGCGCGTTTGTCACGGGCAAAAACGGCGAGGAGGTTTTGCGGTTTTACGAATTTGAACGCACCCGAGAAATCTATTATCAAATGGATTTTTGGTTGGAGGAAAACCGGCTGATGACCGCCGTGCGGATTGAAAATCCCAATACCGAGGTTGTGCCGATGTATTGGTGGAGCACAATGGCGTCGCCTGAATTTCAAGGCGGGCGGGTGATTGTGCCCGCCGTCAGCGCCTACAACAATTCCGACGGCATGGGCATCAAAAAATCCACCATACCGTTTGATAACGGCGTAGAGGTATCCTATCCTGAAAATATCCCCGATACGATTGATTATTTTTATGATATTGCGCCCGATGCGGACAAATTCATCGCCAATGTAGACAGTGACGGCTTTGGGCTTTTGCAGATTTCAAGCCATAATTTAAAGGGACGCAAGCTGTTTTCTTGGGGGCACAGAAAAGGCTCTGCCCATTGGCAGAAAATGCTGACGGACAAAGCCGGGTATTATGTAGAGGTGCAGGCAGGCTTGGGCAAAACGCAATATGAGTGTATTCCCATGCCGCCCAAAACCGTTTGGTCTTTTTCGGAGTGCTACACGCTTGCCGCAATCCCGAAAGCTGCCGTGACTGCCGAGTATTCCGAAGCGATAAACGCCGTGGAAACGCAAATCAAAGCTATCGGCG
>JBJEPU010000202.1:0-26499 GCA_051881395.1 Candidatus Fimenecus sp. | reverse complement strand
GAGTTGAATTTGCGGCTCCAAACGGGTTTTCAGCTTGCCGTTTTCGTCGAATTCCAATTTCTTGGGCTTGCGACCTAAGAAGGTGCGAATTTCCATCGGCTCACGCAAGGGGTCAATCGACGGATTGGTCACCTGACTTGCGTTTAACAGAATTTTATCCCAATAAATCGGATACGGCTTGTTGTTGGACATACCCGACAACAGCACACCGCCCGTCTGCGCCTGCTTCAAAATTTCCTTTTGCGTCTGCGGCGTCCAATTGTGATGCGTTTGGTACGCCATTTCGTAATCTTTAATTTTAATCGCGTGCGTCGGGCACATTACGGCACAGCGATGACAGGCGACGCATTTACTTTCATCCGCCAAAACGGTTTTGCCGTCGTCGTCAAAATAATGCACGCCGTAAGAGCATTGGCGCACGCACGCCCCGCACGAAATACAGCGCGCGGGATTGCGCTCTACCTCAAAATCCGGTACGGTAAAATTCATCCTCAGTCACTCCCCTTTGCAAACGGAATAAAGACGGGTGTGCCGCCCTCCACCGCCATGATTTTTTCGGGGTCGGGGCAAATCACGCGGATTGCCGACTCCTCCGAGGCGAAAAAGGTTTTATCGCCCTTTTCAGCGGTAATCAAAGAACGCAGTTTCAGGCGGTCATTGAGCGCCAAAAGCCCGTGTTTCGAGCCGACCAAAATCGAAAAAGGCCCGTTGATAAGTGCACCTGAATACACGGTACGCAGGGCAGTGCAAATTTCGCGTTCTTCTTTCGGCATTCGGTCAATAACATCCCATTCGGGCGCGGCAAGGATTTTTGCCGCGGTTTCGAGCGTCAGCCCTTGGCGGCGCACCAACAAATCAAATAAATAGGTAATGACCTCGGTATCGGTCTGCAAATTGCACTTGTAGCCGAACTGCTCAACATAGCGACGGTTCGCGTCATAGCTCGAAATCTCGCCGTTGTGCACAATCGACCAATCCAAAAGGGTAAACGGGTGCGCGCCGCCCCACCAACCGGGGGTATTCGTCGGAAATCGCCCGTGCGCCGTCCAGGTATGCGCCTTGTATTCGTCGAGCATATAGTATTCGCCGACATCCTCGGGGTAGCCGACCGCTTTAAACGCACCCATATTCTTCCCGCTGGAAAACACAAACGCACCCGGGATAGAATTGTTGATACGAATGACACAGCGGGCGGTATATTCCTCCTCGTCAAAGTCATTCTTTTTAATTTTGCTTTGCGGCACAGAGCCGAAATACCGCCAAATCAGCGGCGACTTTCCAATGGATTTCACCTTGCGCGTCGGGATTTGCTCAAAGGTTTCCACATCGAAATGGCGGAACAAAAACGCCTCGGTTTCAATACGCGCGTCGTTGTTGTCATAAAAAATATGAAACGCAAACAAATCCTTGTATTCGGGGTAAATCCCGTACGCGGCAAACCCGCCGCCCAAACCGTTGGAACGGTCATGCATTAAGGCGATACAGTCAATAATGTCCGTCCCGCCGAAACACGCCCCACTGCGGTCTGTCACAGCGGCAATCGCGCACCCTGACGGGATACGCACCTCGCCCTCTCGTTTTCCCATAACGCTCACACCCTGTTTCTTCTGATTTATTGCTGAAATATTTGCCTTCCTTTGCAAAATTTGCAAGTTGAAAAATAAAACTTGCAAATTTTTAAAAATATGTTCCTTATTTTAAAGGAAAACCGAAAAAATTGCAAGTTATTTTTTTAATATTTTATTCTATGCGTGTAAAAAAAGCATTTTACCGAATATGTATTGTGCAAACTGTATGTTTTTATGAAAATTGACGGAACGCAAAAAAACACCTCCCTAAAAAGGGAGGCGAAATCATCGAATATGCTCGTGCGCGGGCGGGCGTGAAAGCCCGCCACTACGCGAAAAATGCAATGGAGGTGTTTTACCGTTACAGTTAATCCATATACACATCTACAACATTTTCATCATTCTGCAATGTAGAGATGATAACTTTTAAGGCGTCGTCGGTTTTGGGGAAAATCAGCGCCTTAATGGTGGAAGTATCTTTCTTTTTGCGCAGTTTGGAGTCATTGTCATAGAGAATTTCCATCGAATGCACCACGGTGCCCGTGCGTTTAATCAGTTTCGAGATTTTCGGCACCTGCTCGGCAAGGTCTTTCACTTCCACATACAGCGCCTTGCCCGCTTTGCCGCGCACAACCACTTTTTTGAGCGAATTGAGCGTAATATAAATCACCAAGGTTGCCACCACAGCGCCCGCGATAAAGCCCGCGCCGATGGCGATGCCGATACACGAAACCGCCCACAGGCTCGCCGCTGTGGTTAAGCCCTTGACGGAAAATCCCTCACGCAAAATCGTGCCCGCGCCGAGGAAACCGATACCGCTGACCACCTGCCCGCTCATACGGGTGATGTCCACATTCATTTGTCCCTTGTATTTTTCGGCAATATAAACCGAGGTCAGCATAATCAGCGCCGACCCGACCGCCACCAAAATGTGCGTGCGGAAGCCCGCCGGACGGTGCGAATGCTCACGCTCAAAGCCGATGATACCGCTTAACAGCACGGCAAGTGCCAGCTTCCACGCCGCGTCCAGCGCAAATTGAAATTCTTGATTATGCCACAGCCACAAGGCCGCTTCTGTGAGCCATTCCATTCCAAAAAACCTGCCTTACACCTTTTTTGCATTCGGAACCAGCACCGAAATTGCCGTCCAAAGCAATTCAAAGACCAATATTTCAAAAGCGCCCGCCTGTGTAAGCGCTGTAAAGAAGCTCAGCACCGCAAGCAGTGTAATGCTCAAACCCACCCCGATATACAATAGGATTTGCGCCAGTTTTGTTTTTTCCTCCAAAACAAATGCGGATAAAAACGCGCGTAAAAATGCCGTGATGCGCCCATTGTGTAACACACCGCAATCCGCAGGCTGCGGGGGCTCCTCCGTCAAATCGCGGAACATTTTGCCCGCCACGGGGCTGATGATTTTCACCAAATTATGCGGCAAATCGAAATACTGCTCGATAAGCCCCTCGGTAATATTCGGGTCGGCGGTACGCACCAAAATGCTGATACCGTACTTTTCCAAATCCTGCAAATAGCCGCAAAGGCGTTCATTTGCCGCATATTCGACCACAAACAGCGCCGCGATTTTTCCCTCGACTGCAAGATATATGACCTCACAGCCGTCCTTGCGAAAACGCTGTTCCTCCTCGCGCGTGGGCGCGTCGACATTGTGCTTTAACAATAAATCCCGATTGCCGACCAGCACGCGCTGGTTATAAATCCAGCCCGAACAGCCCAAGCGCTCCTCGTACGCCAGCGATTCCACCTGCGGGAGCATTTCGCGCTTGTGCAAAATTACGCCGTCAAATACCGCGGAAAGCGTGCCGCCCGACTGAATGGTCATTGCGGCAGTATACAAAAGCGCTTCATCCACGCGCATTTTATGATACATTTTCATACCGCGCAAACGGCAGTTCGCCGCGTCAAACAACTCGGCGGCATCGAGCACAACCGCATTGGCCGCCGTCACCTGTGCCGCCGCGTCAAAGCTCGCGGTGAGCGCGCCCTCGCGTAAAAGGCGGCGGTTTACCGCACGCATGGATGCCGCCGTGACGAGCGTTGCGCTCATCGGTAAGCCGGCAATCGCCACCGCGCACATCGCGGAAACACCCGTAAACACATCGCCCGAGGTGAAGCAGGTAATCGCGCCGATAACGCCTGCCGCGACGGTCGCCGCCGGCAATGCCAGCGCATAAATGCCGCTCGCACGGTCATTGCGTTTGGAAATCTCCACAAAATGCGACGGGAACGAAATCCGTTTGGCGTAGCGCACATCGGGTTCCCCGAGCAACAGCCCACGCCCGATTTCAAATGCGGTTTCCGTATCCTCAATTTTACCGACAGTATAAAAGCGGTCAAAATTTTGCGCCACGGTTTCAAAGTTGCAAATATCATTTTTCAGCTTGCGCTTTTTACCCGCAAAATACAGCGCATACACAAACAGCGCCACCGCCGTGTACAGCGGCACAACCGTCAATTTTTCAGGGAAAGCATAGGAAATCCCCACCTGAATGAGTGCAAACACAAGCGCGCTGAACAGCCCCGTTTCCGCCGTAATGCGTCCCGCGAACAGCCCTGTCAGGGCAGTTTTCAATTCTTTCAGCGACAACAGCGCCGCCAAAACAAGGAAAACCAAATTGACGGCGGAATACACCGAAGCATTGCCATTGAACAGCGTAAAATCGCCGAACAGCCGCACGGACAGCGACGCAAACACCGCCGCCACCGTCAAAACCGCGAACACAATCAGCCGCACGGTACTGCCGCGCTTTTCGGAAAGGAAAATGTCATATACCGCGTGGCCGTCCTTCGGCCCGTAGAATTCGCGCAGTACCGTAATCGGTGCCGCTTGTTTTTTCGCCTGTTTGCGGGCATTTGCCGCGGCGCGGGCAAGTTCCTCGTCCGTCTCGCCGTCCGTTGCCGCAAAATCTGCACCGTCCGCAGAATCCTTTTCCTTTGCAGTTTCGGAAAAATCCGGTTGCACACGGGTTTTCTCTGTATCTATATCTATATCCGTTCTGTCGGTATATTCCGTTTCGTCTTCCGCGGCGTCTTCGGGTTCCAGCCCCGGGAACAAACGGAACTTTTTGGCCTTTTCACGGCGGCGTTTCAACAGGGAAATTTCCGCCTCGGTTTCGTCAATCTGTTCCACAGACTCCTCGGCATTGTCAAAGCCCTCTAACATCATCTGGTCGGCAAGCGGCGCATCCTCCGCATTTTCCGCCGCGGCATATGCCGCACTTTTAAGCGTGCCCGCCTGCACTTTTGTCTCGGTTTCGCGCTGGGCTTTCAATTCATCCTCGGGCAAAACGAGCGTCGGAATCGCCTGCAACCCGTCCGACCCCGTCACCTGCCCCGGGGCTTTGCGTACAATGACACCCGGACGCTCGATGGTTTTCGGTGGGAGTTTTGAAAGCAGTTCCTTGTGCTCCATCGTTTTTTCGAGTTTTTGCTCGGGACGGTTCAAAAAGCGTTCCCGCTGTGCATCCGTTTCCATTGCCGACGGCTTTTTCGGCGGCGGCACAGGGTCAAACTCACCGGTGGTGGTGCGCAAAATCGGTTGCCCGATATGATGCGCGATGTCCGCATTATGCACCGCGTGCGCTTCCACTTCGTTAAACACGCGGGTTTTCTCAATCGAAATCTGCCCGGGTAAAGGCGTTTCCGGCACAGAAATCTCCGGCGTTTGCCGAGCCGGCTCCTGCGTCTGCGGTACAGCGCCTTCCAACAGCGGCGTGGGCTGTTCAGCCGATTCCGTTTCCTTCGGCTCTGTCGGCTGTTGGCTTTCTATTGCGGTCAAGTCCTCTGCAAGTTCGCTTATTTGTGCCGCATGGCGCGCAGTCGCTTTTAAATTGGCAAAGCCGAACGGCTCTGCGGTTTCCGGCAAGTCGTCTGCCTGCACAGTCGTCGCTTCGGCAGCTGAGGATACCGCTTCGGTGTGCGCCGTATGCGGCAAAGGTACTGCCGCAGGTTGCGGCTGTGCGTCGCTTTCCTCTGCAAGCAGTTTATCAATTTCATCCATAGACCAAAGGTGCAGCTTTTCTCCTTTTTTCTCCTTGACCTCTGCAAGGATTTTGTCCACGGAAAGCCCCGAAAAAACATCTTTATTTTCCATCGCTCACACCTCAAATCCGCTTTCTCTTTGTCCTGCGATTTCATACATCAAAATGCCCGCCGCAACCGAAGCATTCAAAGAATTGATTTTACCGTGCATCGGCAAAGAGACGATAAAATCGCATTTTTCACGGACAAGCCGCCCCATACCGTTGCCCTCTGAGCCGACCACCAGCGCGCAGGCACCCGAGAAATCGGTCTCACGGTAGTCTTGCCCGTCCATATCCGCGCCGTAAATCCAAAGCCCGGCTTTTTTCAAGTCCTCCAAGGTTGCGGAGAGATTGGCAACGCGCGCCACACGCATATATTCGAGCGCCCCCGCCGAGGCTTTGCCGACGGTGTAATTTAAAGAAACACTGCGGCGTTTCGGAATGATAATCCCGTGCGCGCCAGCCGCCTCCGCCGTGCGGATAATCGCGCCTAAATTGTGCGGGTCTTCGAGTTCGTCACAAACCACCACAAACGGCGGCTCGCCCTTTTCGCGCGCGTACGCCAAAATCTCTTCAACGCTCGAATATGCGTGCGCCGCAACAAACGCCGCCACGCCCTGATGATTGGCGCCGCCGCAAAGGCTGTCTAATTTTTTGCGGTCCACTTCTTTCACGACGCCGCCCGCTTCGCGGCAAAGCGAGGCAAATCGCGTAAGCGCCGGATTTTTCTCGCCGCGCAGAAGATACAGCGTATCCACCGTGCGGTCGGATTTGAAAACCTCCGCCACGGCGTTTCTGCCGATAATTAAATCTTGCTTTTGCTGTTCTTCCCGCATAGTTTGCTTCTCCGTTCTTTGTATTGCCGCAAAAACGCCTGCAAATACAAATAGGTATAGTTATTATAAGATTATACCATATCTTGTGTGCAAGTACAACATATTTTTTCGGGTTTGCACCGTGAAAACTAAAAAAATCGGGCAGACGCTGTTGTCTGCCCGAAACACCCTTGACTTATGACTTATCAATTTTATTCATCAGTTTTTCATACCGCTTAAATACGGCTTCCATGATTTTTGCGCCGTCTTTGTGCACAAACACCACCGAAACACCGCTGAACTGTTGCGGGCAAATACGGAATTTCACCCGTTCGCGTACGGCCGCAGACGGTGAAAAGGCGTGCACAGCCTGTTGTAACAATGCCTCGATTTTATCCACGTTTGACGCCCTCCGTTTCCAATGCGTTTTGAAAATTCTGTTTGGCTTTTTGTAAGCGCGTGCGCACCGCCGAACCGCTTATGGACAACAGTTCACCGATTTCGTCGCTTGTAAAGCCCATACTTTTTAAAGTCAGCACTTCGCGGTCTGCGCAAGCAAGGCTTGACAGCGCACCTTTGACCGCCAGCGTTTCGCCCTCGTCGGGCGGGGCACTCGCGGGGAGCACCGCCGTTTCAAAGCTTTGCACGCCGCTTTCGGCATATTTTCGCCGCAAAAAGTCGTTTTTTAAATTGACCGCACAACGAAACACCCACGCGCGCCAGTTGTCGGGAATTTTACCGCCGTCCACGGCTCTCCACACGCGCAAAAAGGCTTCCTGTGCCAAATCCTCCGCGGCCTGTTCGCCGAAGCACACATGAAAATACGCGTACACATCGTCGAACAATTCGTTGTAAACCGCGTCAAACTGCGTTTCTTTTTCTGTTTCACTCGTACTCATTTTCGTGTAATACTACCGACATCCTGGCACAAAAGCTGTACGGTGTCAAAGGTGGTTTTTGTGGCACGCACCGTACCGATGTCGCATAGCAACAGTACCTTTCTCCGCAACAGCTCGGGCGTAACCTTTTTGTCTATGCGCACCGTGCCGATGTCCTTTAAAATCAAATTACCTGTTAAACTTTCTAAAAGGGATTGTGTCAAATAAAAATCCGGCAAATCCGCTTTTATCAAAACCTCTTCGCCGACCGGCGCATAGGTGACGGTTTCCGCCTCCAACTGCACGCCGCTTTCCCGCACGCTCAGGTCGGCGCAAATGTGTTCCGACAGGACTTTTCCGTGCGCGGTTTTGGGGACTGCCGCCACAACCGCAAGGCCAGCGGCATAATACTTATTTTCGCCGTCACCTGTAAATTTTTCCACAGGTAAAAACGCGTCATTCTCCAAACATTCCGCGTCTTGCAAATCCAGCGGCACCGCTTTGCCGTTCACCGTCAGCAATTCGATGTTTTCGCTGTTTTTGTCATACACTGCCTTGCCGTTGACAATCAAAGAAACTTTCTTTTGCGGCGAAATCGGCAAAATGCACGCCTTCCCGTTAATCACATACACATTTTCACCGTCAGACACATTCGCGTCGCTCAAAGTCAACTTACCGTTGTAAATATTGATTTTTGCGTCCGCGTCACAATAGATTGTGGAAGCCACATTTTGCATTTCGACCTTCGCAAATGCCGCACGGGTTTGCGCGTCGGCCTCCTTCGGCAAAATCACCAGCGCCACGCCGGAAATCGCTTCAATTTCGCTTGCCGCCTCTACAGAATTGTAACCGCGCAGGTCGCAGACTGCCATATTTTTGAATTTCATAAAATCAACCCTTTTGTTATTCTGTAAAGAAAGACGCGGAACAGGCAAAAACCGTCCGCGTCTTTCTGCGAATTATTTATAAAAGTTATACAGTGGCGCGGTATCGGTTGCGGTATTGTCCACATACCAGGTGCTGCCGATTTTGACAACCACCACGGTCGCTTGTGTCACGGTTACGCCGTCCTCGGTCTGCACGCCGACGGTAAACGATTTCACAGCGGTGATTTCGTCCGCCGCAATGCCGTACACCGCAAGTTGGTCGGCATTGAGCCCCGCCTTGTAAGCGTCGAGTGCAATTTCGTTTTCCGACAGCACAACGGTTGTAAACTTATAGTCCTCGCCGTAAGCGGTTTGATAGGCGCCGATAGACTTAAACTCCAACTGCTCGCCCGAGTTTTCGTCAAACACATCCTCGGTACCCGTTAAGGATTTGCCGTAGGTTTTGACATTGCCTTCGAGCGCCGCGAACATAATTTCGTCGGTCATATAGTCATCGCCGAACACTTCTTTGCGCACTTCGACGAGTTTCTCGAAGTATTTTGTGAAAATCGTGTCGTAATCGTCCCAGCCGTTTCCGACAAGCTCGACATAGTAGGCATACATCGTATCAATGACCTTCCCTTGCAAAGAGCCGTCATCGGTTTTGCTTTTTTCGCCCATATAGGACTTATCGTTAAAGCCCTTCAAATCGTCGGTTTTGTCGCCCGGCTTGTAGCCTGCCTCGCGGTAAATCACCGGATACATATACTGCTCGCGAATGAAATCGCCGTATTTGTTGTTGACGCTCGGCAATGCATTTTTATAGGCATTGTAGCCGTCGCCCGACTGCACCACCGTGTCGGCGTACACGCGCGCGACCTCTTCGGGGTGGTAGCCGGTATATTTGGTTTGAAAGGTCACAGTAACAATGACGGCGAGCAAAGCGGCAACCGCCAAAAAAGCGACCAACGCATACAGCTTCACCGGAAAGGTTTTTTCTTTTTTTGCCATTCTTGTCGCCCCCTTTACGCTTGTTCCGCGCCGTCAGCGGCGGTCAGTTGTGCCTCTGCGCGGCGTTCGGCGAGCGCTTTGGTAATCATTTCTTTCTTTTCGCCGACCATATCATAGAATAAAATCGGTACGCCCTGCAAAATGACAAACACCGCAGGAATAATGGTATAAATCATCAACATTTTGTTGAGCGTTCCGTCCGTCTGCGCGGCGTACGCCACATTCGCGTCGGTAGAAACCATATAGCCCGACCATGTGTAGAGAAGCCACGGGCCCAAGCCCTTTGTAAACGCGGCGGCGATTTTGGAGAACAGACCGTACCCCGCATACGCAAGACCGTCTTGGCGTTTGCCGGTTTTGTATTCGATTTCGTCCACGCAGTCGGCAATCATAATGTTCGGCGTCACGTTGGTGTTGCCGTGCTGCAACCCGCAGAAGAAATTGAGAATTAAGAACGGGATAATTAAGCCGTCGTTAAAGCCGATGCCGCGCGACACCAAGAACAAAATCCCGAGCGCGGAAGCACCGTACACACAGAATAAAATAAAGGTTTGCTTTGTGTTGAATTTTTTGAGCACCAAATTGACAAGCAGCGTGCCCACCGCCGTGCCGATACCCATCGGCAACAGCAACGCCAGCTTCAAATCCTTTGAGCCGAGCAAATAAATCGCTATGTATAAAGAAACCGTGCCGTATACGCCGCGCCCGAAGCCCGCAAGCTTGGTTAACGATACCATCAGCAAATTTTTATTGGTAAACACCACTTTCACGGCGTCTTTCAAGCTGACCTTCTCTTGGGTGAAGGGCACATTTTCTTTGTTGTTTGCAAAGAAAATCATCACAAACAGCACAAGACCGAGCGCGCAAACTGCCGTGGAAATGACCAAATCCAAGCCCTGCCCCTCGGCGTTTTTATATTGTTGCTCGCCCATAACGGCTTTCATAATCAGCCCCACAACGAGCACAACCACCATACCGCCCGACTGCCCGACCGAGCGCAGGAAGGACGCAATGGAAATGGCGCTGGAACGCTCCTCGGGATTCGGCGAGCACAGCGAGCCGAAGCAGTTGGCGGGGCTTTCCA
The DNA here is from genome assembly GCA_051881395.1 of Candidatus Fimenecus sp. Taxonomy (GTDB): domain Bacteria; phylum Bacillota; class Clostridia; order Oscillospirales; family Acutalibacteraceae; genus Fimenecus. Next base: position 16,237 of record JBJEPU010000202.1, on the reverse strand, counting down.
CCGCACAACTGAATGCGGTATACAGAGAATAAATCACGAACATCCAAATGATGGCGACGGTTTGGCTGTTGGTATTCGGCGCAACAAATACCAGCATAGAAATCAGCGCCAACGGCACCACGCCGAAGCCTACCCACGGTTTCACTTTGCCGAACTTGGTGCGGGTATTATCGACCAAATAGCCGATAACCAATTCGCAAATCGCCCCGATAAAGCCCGCCACCAAAAACACGGTGGAAATGACATTGCCCATGGTGGTGGAGTCAAACCCCCTGCCTTTAAAGGCGAAATCCGCAAAGAAGGTTGCGGTGTAGTCGGGCATCCAGCCCGTCATTAAGGCGACACCGAACAGCCCGATGCCGAAAGTCCAAATCTCGGACTTTTTCATATATTTTTTCATACAATCTCTCCGTTCCCCGAATCCGTTTGCATTCGGCAAAATAGAAACAGAAAAGAGTGCCGCCCCGACACTCTTTTCTATCAGATTACAATTATTATACGCTTTACTATGTAAAAGTGCAATGCACGATTTACACAAATTTTGCACCGATTTTACATCATTTTAACAAAGCCGGCTCTTTTTCGTCGGTATCGCTACCGACGGTTTGCAGATATGCCGCCTTATCAGGCATAATGACTTGCAACGCGCCCTCCAAAATTTGAAATGTACTTTCCGTTACATATTCGCACTCGCCGTCTACATTGACCGCGGCGGGCTTTTTGCTGAAAATCTGCATTTTTTTGCCGCGCACAAAGGTGGTGAAATCCCAGCCGAGATGCTCGCCGCGCTTGTATTGCCCAACCAAACCGACAAGTTTTAAGCGGCCGACGGTTTTGCGCACCATCACGAAATCCAACAGCCCGTCGTTCGGCACGGCTTTCGGCGCACCTTTATACCCGCCGCCGTACCATCTGCCGTTCGCGCACAGCGAAAACAGCATCGTGCCCTCGTAGGTTTCTTTGTCGTCCACCACAATTTTAAATTCGCTTTTTAAACGGCGGAAAAGGCAATAAAACAGCGATAAGGTATAGGCAAACTCGCCGCCGACGCCCGGCAGTTTCTTAAAATACGCCTGCTTGGCGCACACCTCGGCGTCGAGCCCCATCGAGCATTGGTTAATGGCAACATGACCGCCCGCGTCAATCAAATCGAACGCTACGGTTTCGCCGTTTACCTGCGCGCCGATATCAAACATCTTGTCACTGCCGCCGAACACGCGCGCAAAATCGTTGCCCGAGCCCAAGGGGATAATCCCCACCGCCGCATTCGGGTATTTATAAGCGCCGTTCACCACTTCATAGAGCGTGCCGTCACCGCCGCAGGCGTAAAACCGCACCGGCTCACCGGTTTTGGCAATGCTTTCGGCGTAGTCTTTGCCGTCTCCGGGGGCGGTGGTTTGATAAATCTCCCACGAGAGGTCTTGGTGCTTTTCAAAATACGCTTCAATTTCGGGGATAATCCGTTTTGCCGCACTGCCCTTGCCTGCCGCAGGATTGACGATAAAAATATGTCTCATTTCCGTTCACTTCCCATACAGAAATTCTTTATTTAAAATACATATAAAGCTGGCATTTGATCATACCGTTATAGAGTTTTCGGCGCTTGTCGGCTTTGCGCCCGAACAAGTCCTCAAATTCCGCTTCGGGACTGATAATGCTGTAACTGAACCCATGCCGTCTTGCAAACACCCTGCCCATTTCGCGGATAAGCTCGGCGGCGTATTTGGTATCCGCCAGCCGTTCGCCGTACGGGGGATTGGTCACCAGCGTGCCGCGCTCGGTCTTGGGCTGAAACTTGCGCACATCGCCGTATTCGAGCACAATTTTGTCGGACACACCTGCCCGCAGGGCATTTTCGCGTGCGGTTTTGAGCGCCACACGGTCGGTATCCGCCCCGTAAGCGATAAAATCGGGGGCTTCTATAACCGCCGCCTCTGCTTTTTCGCGTTCCGCCGCCCAAATTTCCCGCGGAATTTGCAAAAAGCGCTCCGCCGCAAACGGACGTTTAAGCCCCGGGGCGATATTCTGCGCGAGCATGGCGCCCTCAATTAAAATTGTGCCCGACCCGCACATCGGGTCGTACAGCGTATGGTACGGACGCAGGTGCGAGAGTGCGCACAGCGCCGCGGCTAAGGTTTCGCGCATCGGCGCGTCATTCGCGGCGGTACGGTAGCCGCGTTTATAAAGCGGCACGCCCGTGGTATCGAGAAATATATGCACCTGATTTTTGAGAATGGAAAAATCCAGCCGATACCGTGTGCCGGTTTCCGGGAACCATTCTACGCCATATACGCCTTTTAAGCGTTCCACGGCGGCTTTTTTGATAATCGCCTGGCAGTCGCGCACGCTGAACAAATCGGATTTTAAGCTGTACCCTTTCACGGGGAACTCATCCTGCACGCCAATCCAATTTTCCAGCGGCAGATTTTTCACGCCCTGAAACAGGTCTTCAAAGGTATGCGCCTCGAAACTGCCGAGCACCACAAGAATGCGTTCGGCAAAGCGCGAGCAGATGTTGGCGCGGGCAAGCAAGGCTTCATCACCCGCAAAAAACACCCTGCCGTTGTCGGCGGTGACAGATTCGGCGCCCATTTGTCGTAATTCGTCGGCGACCAAACTTTCCAAACCGAACAAACACGGTGCGGCAAAATTCAACTCCATAACGCATTCCTTTCTTTTCGTGCATAGATATAAGTATATATGGATTCTTTGAAAAATTCAACCTTTTTGTTGGATTTTCTGTCAGTTTGTTATATTTTCCTGCTTACAAAGCGTTGAAAAAAGGACAGTAACGGTTGTTACTGTCCTTTAAACAACATAAAAAAGGTTTTCGTTTACTGTTCCACAGCATAAACGCTGACTTTTTTGCGGTCTTTACCCATTCTTTCAAATTTCACTTTGCCGTCGATTTTGGCAAAGAGGGTGTCGTCGGAGCCTCTGCCGACATTTTCACCGGGATGGATATGTGTACCGCGCTGTTTGACGAGAATGTTGCCCGCAAGCACAAACTGCCCATCGGCGCGTTTTACGCCGAGTCTTTTGGATTCGGAGTCACGGCCGTTTTTGGTCGAGCCCATACCTTTTTTGTGTGCAAACAGCTGAATGTTAATTTTAAGCATTATAAAGCACCTCTTTCAACATGGATATAATCGGGATATTGTTCTTCTAAGCCCGCAAGATGCAGGCAAAGCCCCTCGATAACGGGGGACGCCGCTTTCGCTTCGGCACTGCTTGTAAGCGCGAGGGATAAAAACCCGTCGCGTTCGGCGATTTCGGGGGAAAGGCCCAAAATCTCGGTCACGGTGTTTGCCGCCATATAGACCGCCGAGGAAACCGCCGCACAGATGATGTCCTCACCCGCTTTTGCACGCCCCGAATGGCCTTTCACGGTAAACGAAATACCGTTTTCACCGAAATGAAAGTCTGCACAAATCATCGTTACGCGTTAATTGCGGCAATCTCAACCTTGGTGTAGGGCTGACGATGGCCTTTTTTGCGTTTTTCGTTCTTCTTGGGTTTGTAAGTGAACACAACGACCTTTTTGCCTTTGCCGTTTTTCAGGGCTTTGGCGGAAACGGTTGCACCCTCCACATAGGGCTTACCGACCTTGATGCCGTCGTCTGCACCGACTGCGATAACCTTATCAAAGGTGATGTCGGTGTTTTCTTCGACTGCAAGCTTCTCGACGAAAATGACGTCGCCGGGCTGTACCTTGTACTGCTTGCCGCCTGTTTCGATTACTGCGTACATAGTTTAACCTACCTTAAATATAGACTCGCTACCGTGGGCACAAGAACGCTTGTTTTCTGTGCATACAGCACGCCCCCAATATGCGGCAAATGGTATTTTAACAGAATTGTCAAGACTTGTCAACAGTTTTTTTGCGTGCGCCACGTGTGATGAGTCTCTCAATCGGAAATGCCGACCTAATAAAATATACACAGATGCAACAGCAGAACGCAGACTTCCGGCAATAATACAGCGCGCCTTCATCCTGTTGATTCCTACCGAAAGTATACTTTTCGCGGTGCTTTTGTTATAATTTTGCTGAAAATAGCTGTTGGATACATATAGCGTATTGAATTGTGCATAAAAAGTTGCGACTTTTGGGTCAAAATAATGATATGGTTTAGCTGAAAGGAGAAAGGTCTATGGAATGGATAGATAAGATGAATGCTGCACTTGACTATATTGAGGATAATTTGGCTAATGATATTGATTTGAACATAGTGGCTCAAAAAGCTTGCTGTTCATCCTATAATTTTCAGAGAATGTTTTCATTTATCACAGATATATCCTTGGCTGAATATATACGAAGGAGGCGTATGAGCGTAGCGGCATTAGAAATACAAACATCTGATGCCAAGGTAATTGATGTAGCCTTGAAATACGGATATGAATCCTCAGTTTCTTTTTCAAGAGCTTTTTTAAAGGTGCACGGCATTACACCGAAAGAGGCAAAAAAAACAGGCGCAGAGTTGAAAATTTATCCAAGGATCTCTTTTCAAATTTCAATCAAAGGAGAAAAACCTATGAATTACAGGATTGAGAAAAAAGAAGCGTTCGATGTTTTCGGCATTGAAACAGTGGCATCTTTATCAGAGAAAAAAGGGTTTACAAGTCCCGCAGAATTATGGCAAAAGTCACATCAAAACGGCGACTATGAAAGATTGTTTGAAGCCTCCGGAGATTTGCCGGATTTCGTCCCATCGGATTTATGCAAAATCCACGGCGTGGAGAATTATCGAAAGACATTTGGCAATACCTTTCCGTATATGCTGTGTGCTTTTGTTTCGGGAAATTCAAAAACCAAGGGTTATAAAGTCCAACACATTCCGTCACAGACTTATGCAATATTCCCTTCGGAAAAGTTCAAATGGGATGAGGCATTTGGCGTGTTAGAGAACCTTCAGAAAAGGTTTTATTCAGAATGGCTGCCGACGACCAATTATGAAAGAGTTGACGGACCGAATTTTGAAATTTACGGAGGCGACAGAGAATATGGCTATATTGAGCTATGGTTTCCTATTAAACCAATTAAACTGAAATAATCGTCCAAGCACGTTATTCATTCAGGCGCTTTTTTCCTTGAATCGCCAAATATATAAACGCAGAGCCGATGACTAGTGCGCAAATCACTTGCCATCGGCTTTTTTGTTTTGTTGATTACCACGAAATGACCGTCTGAACGAGATGCTTCGCCAAAATTTCTTTGCTCGACAAGCAAAAAAGGCGCACGGCGCTGAAAAGGAAGGAGCAGGAACGAAATTCAGCAAAATCGATGATTACGGTCAAAACTGTTCTCTACACACCAAAAATACATTGCGTGCAGATTTGCGATTCTTCGCTTGACAGCTCAGAATGACATGGATTTTTCCCAATCGCAAGGACTGCCCTTGTGGCTGTCTGCGGGTCGTCGGGGACGCTGACCCCTACATTCAGTCGCTAACATCCAGCGTTTGGCATCTCACTTCACAAAGACATACAGATACAATGCGAAGAAGTGAAGTATTGAACCTGCCAGCACAAAGAAATGAAACACGCTGTGAAAATACTTCTTCTTTGCACCGATGCCGTAGATAATCGCGCCGAGCGTATACAGCACGCCGCCCGCAATCATCAAAATCGTGCCTGTGCGGTCAAAACATTCCCAAAGTGTTTTGATGGCGACAATAATCATCCAGCCAAGCGCCAAATACAGCACCATTTGCACAACTTTTGTTTTGTTGAAAAGCGTTAAAGTAATCGGCACGGCGGCGGCGACCGTCACCCATGCCACGGCAACAATTACCCACCCGAGCACGGGCTTCACGGGGACAATCACCAACACCGCAAACGGTGTAATCGTGCCCGCAATCATCGGGTAAATCATCGCGTGGTCGACCATGCGCATCGCCTTTTTGCCGCGGTTCGGGCGCAGGGCGTGGTACACGGACGAGCACGAATACATTGCAATCATCGTAAACCCGTAAATAAGACTTAAAATTGCATAATCCCAACGCCGCACGACAATCGCACGAATCAGGCACAAAAGCAGTGCCAGCACCGAAAGCCCGCCGCCGACCATATGCGAAATGGAATTGAGCCAATCCTCTGCCCGCGAATAATTCGCCAGTTTAATTTTGTCCAGGTAACCCATTTTGAAACGCTCCTTTTGCTTTGTTGTTAAGGTGAGGAGAGTCGAACACAATATGCCGAAAATTTGATAGCACGGCGGCTTTTCACTTTTTCATCGTTGTCGGGCGTCAGCCCGACTGCTGTTTCAAAAGCAAAAATCCATCCGCGCTCTCGTTGTTTTCGGTGCAGAGCAGTTTAAAACGAGTAGATTTTCGTTCCCGAAAGGCATAAAAACGAAGCCATACTGCCGTATAGTGAGATTTTTAACGCAGTTCAAGCGGAAATATACCGTTTTAAACCATATCGGGTTCGACTCTCCTCACCTTGCCCTCAGGTTACCATATTCTTTTGCGGTTGCGCCAGCGACTTTGCTTGTCAACCGAAAAAAGCCGCAACCGACGGTTGCTTCGCTGTTTGCGGCATTGCAACCGACCGTTACATTTTGGTCAGTTTCTCAACAAATGCGTCTATTCTGTCATTTTCCAAAGCAAAGGTACGCAAAATGCCTTGTGCGTGGTCAGCCTTCAATACCATTTTGGCAACCAATTTATCCGTACCCTTTAATTTCGCGCGGTCAAGCTCCCCGCCCAATGCCGCGGCGGCTTTGGCGTGCTCCAAAAGTTGGGAAGGTACATTGCTCTCAAAATAGGCTTGTTCCTGCTTCGGAAAACAGCAACATAAAAATAACCCAAGCTCTTTTTGCAACAGTATACCGATTTGCGACAGCAAAAATGCGCGAATTTTGCGGTCGACCGTGCCCATACGGACATTACTGCCGACCAAAACACGGTCATAGGCGGCAAGGTCAAAGTTGTCGCGTGCAATGTTTTTCAGGTCTGCCCCGCCGAGTTTTTCGCCGAGGATTTTTGCCGCTTTTTCGGTCGCACCGTTTTTCGTCGCATAAACAATTAAAGTTTTCATTTTACTTTTGCACTCTTTCAAGCGTCAGATTTTGGTTGTCGAGTTCGCCGCCCGTGCAAACTTCCGCAAGCAAGTGCGGCAACTCGCGCGAGAGGGCGGACAGTTTTTCATTTTCCACATGCAATGCGGTCAGCACCGCCGATGGCATATCCCCCACAGCGCAAAGCAATCGGCAAAGGGCTTGCGGATATGTTTTGTTCAGTCCCACACCCGAAAGCGCCGACAGCATAACGGCGTTTGCGATTTGTGTCAGCGGCATATTGCACACCGCAAGCACATCTTCGGCGGCAATGGCTTTGCCGCCGGGCAAACGCCGCAAAAGTGCGGCAACATCTTTGACACGCGCACGCAGCAAGAAGCGGGCGGCGCGTTGCAACAGCGGAAACCCGTTACCCGTAAACGCCTGCGCGTCTGCGGCGGACACGCCGAAGGACTGCAATTTTTCCGCCGCCTCCCCACTTGTGCCGTGGGCGAGCGTGGTCAAAACGCCGCCGATTAAATGGACGGCGTGCGCCTCCAAATACCTTTGTGCGTCTACGGTTTTGCCGCCGTAAGTGAATTGCTTTAACAAGACCGTGTGCAAACGCACCTCGGTATCGGTAATTTCCACCTCCACGCGTGGCGCGGGATACCCACACAGCGAGCCGACATTGATTTCGTACAGTTCCCTGCCGTTTTTCGACACAAATTTGTCGATACGCTGTATATGCGAATGCCCGACAAACAAAAATCGTAAGCCCGCGTCCGCCAACTGCTCGCGCAGTTCGTCTCGGTTTGCACAGCAAGCGCCGTTTGTCACCAGCGGCGAAAGGTGCGGATATAAAAGATGGTGTTGCATTGCAATTACGGTTTTACCCGCCGCATTTTCGCGGCGCACCGTGTCTAAAATCCATTGGAGATGGTCGGGCGTGTAGCCCGCGTGGTCATTGCCGTTTTTGTCGTCAATCAGCGACAACAGCACCACCGAATCCGACAAATCCACAAGGTAAGACGCCGTACCGATGTGCGTTTTGAATGTGTCGCGCGCACCGTTTACACCGAAATCCGCATAAAAATCGTATAATTCCGCGCTCGAAAGCGTTTCGACATCGTTTAACACTTTGTCGCCGTCAAAACGGCGCGGATTTTTGTCACAGCACCAGTCGTGCGTAGCCGTCGTGACGAAAACAGGTTTATTTTTCTGTAACGCATACAGCTTTTCACGCATTTTTTCGTGACAGACGCGCTCACCGTCATTGGAAAGGTCGCCGGCAATGAGCACCGCGTCCGTATCGCTTGCGGCAATCTCCGAAAATGCCGCCGTTAGGATTGCGTCGGTTTCCGCAAGGCATTTTTGGTCGGAGGCGCTCCGAAGTGCATACGCTTTGCCCGTCACGCCCAGCGACGCGTCATAATAATGCGTGTCGGCAAGCACCGTGAAACGAAGCGCGCGGCTCATTGCTCAGCCGCCTCGACAGCCGCTTTTTTGGCGTTGCGCGCCTTGATTTCTTCAATCATCTTGTGATGGTCTTTGCCGGAAATATTGTAAAACGCCATCGGCACGAGCATCAGCAGATAGCCGACAGCCGGCAAAATCGTCGTCATCAAAAACAGCGCCATATTGGTCTGGCTGTTTTGAATGACATTGCCCTCATCGTGGGCAACATAACCCGTGTACGCCAAAATCGCCATACCGATTGCCGAAGAAACCGAGTTTTCGATTTTGCCCGTAAAGGACATAATGGAAAGCATAATCCCCTCTACACGCGTGCCCGTTTTCCACTCGATATAGTCCACGGTTTCGGCTTCCATTTCCTTTTGCATTAAGTTTTTGCATTCCAGCGGAATGGCGGTAAGCCCCGTAAACAGAACGGTTAAAATACCGATACCCAACGAAACGGGTTGCCCTGCGCCCTTGTGGATATAGCCGTCATAGCAGGTTGCAAAGAACAGCAAATGCAGCACGATTGCCACGACACAGCACCCGCGATAAAAAGTTCTCGAATCAAACCGCTGGCCCAATTTTTCCACAAGCTTCGGCACGCCGATACCGGCAATCAAAAAACCGGGGAAGGTAATCACATCAATAAACACATTGTATTTGGTGTCGAACATCAAATCCGCAACGAAATAGAAGTTGATTTGGTTGGTCACCTTGACCAAAAGGAACAGCAAATTGGCAATAAACAGCATAAACAGCGGGCGGTTTTTGAACAGCAAACGGAAGCAGTCCGAAACCTTGGGTGAGTCCTCATGGTGCACACAGCGCTCTTTGGTGTTGCGGTAGGTAATGCGCGTAAATACCAAAATCCCGACCGCCGAAACACAGGCACCCGTTAAATATGCCTTTGAGGTGTGCGAATTAAAGTAGGGAAGCCACGCCGCGCAAGCGACAAACAGCCCCGGCAAAGCGCCCGAAATCGAGCGGACAATCGAACTGACGCCGTAGAGTTTCGTCCGTTCAAAGCCGTTGGGCGTAATCGCAAAGGCAAGCGCGCCCATCGGAATGTCAAACGCCGTATAGGTCACATCCAAGCCGACAAACAAAAAGGTTGTCCATGCAATGCACGCCCAATTCGGCATGGTGCCCGGAATGCCTAAGAAGAACAGCAGCATCACCGCCGCCACAAACCACGGTGCAATGCGTATGTATGGGCGCATCTGCCCTTCTTTGGTACGGGTTTTGTCAACCAAAACGCCCATAATCGGATCGTTAATCGCGTCAAAAATGCCGCAGTACAAACGGATTTGCGAAGCAATTTTCATCGGTCCGCCCGGGCGATCGTTAAACCGTACCAACAAAATATTGGTTAAAAAGTAGTTCAAATATTTTGAACCCGTCATCGAGGTAAACATCCCCTGCGCGCCGCGCCCGAGGGCGTAAGAAATATTTTCACGCCAAGTGAGGTAGGTTTCCTCGCCGACATCTTTTTGGACAATTTTGCTGTCCAAAAAGCCTTTGAGGGTTCGTCTTTCGGTTTTCCCTTCTTTTGCCATACTCAATTCTCCTTGTTTTGCAGTTCATTTCGTGCCGCGAGTACGTCGCGCATACAAAGCACGGTTGTCAAAAATGAAAGTGCGGCAAGCATTATTGCCGCAAACTGTTTGACGGTTTTCAAATCCGTTCCCTCCAACGAACACAAAAAGCACAGGCAATGCCTTGCCCGTGCTTTTTCGCTTAAAATTTTACAACTTTTTTCAGCCGTTCCCGCGCGGAAAGCGTGACCACCGCGCAAAGCACGATTTTCGCAATATCCCCTGCAATAAACGGCACCACGGTTAAACTCAGCGCTTTTTGGAAACTTGAACCGGAAAATACGGTAAACCAAGCCGTGCCCGCCGCATAGCAGATAAGCAGAGAAATCAGCAGAGCGCCGACAAGGTATGCCGCGCGTGCCGCAAGAGGTTTGGTTGCAAGCTTTTTGTCATACACAACCATCGCAAGCGACAAAAACAGCGCAATCACGGGGTATACAAGCAGATACCCGCCCGTCGGCCCTGCCAAACGCGCCGCGCCCGACTGAAAGCCTGCGAACACAGGTACGCCGATAATCCCCAACAGCAAATAGACAAGTTGAGAGACCGCCGCGGTCTTGACGGGCAAAAACAGCCCTGCAAGATAGACGGCAATCAGCGAACAGGAAATCGGCACAGGGCCTATCGGCAAAGAAATTTGCGAAAATACGGCGGTGAACGCCGCGAACAAGCCGCACAATACCGCCGCGCGGATTTGTGCAGATGCTTTTACGGAAACGGTTTTTTGCTCCATGGACTTGACTCCTTCTTTTTCTTGGGCGAATTATGCTAAAATGACGCCGAGCGTGCCTGCGGGCGCCATGACGGCGTTGGACTCGTCGGTATCAATATGCATCGCCAACGCATATTTCGGGCTGACGCGCACAACCGTGTCGCCGAACACCAAAGAACGCTCGGCGGATTTGATTTCCACGGAAACGACCTGTTTGTCCGAAACGCCGTATTTTTCGGCATCTTCGGGCGTCATATGAATGTGGCGTTTTGCAACGATAACGCCTTCTTTGAGTTCGACCTCGCCTTTGGGGCCGACCAATTTGCAAGCACCGCTGCCCGCAATGTCGCCCGATTCACGCACCGGCGCGGCAACACCGATGGAACGCGCGTCAGAAGCGGAAATTTCCACCTGGTCTTCGGGGCGTTCCGGCCCTAAAATCGAAACCGCAGGGAAACTGCCCTTGGGGCCTATAACCTGCACGCGCTCTTCACAGGCAAACTGCCCGGGCTGCGACAAATCCTTTTTCTTGGTGAGAGTGTACCCTGCACCGAACAAGGTTTCGAGTGTTTCTTTGGTCACATGCACGTGACGCGCAGAGGTTTCAACCAAAACTGTTTTTTCCATATGTATCCTTTTCTCCCTAAATATGTATTTGCGGCATTTCGCCGCGGATTGATAAAATAAAAATCAAACCTTTTTCGACGGGCGCAAGTGCCCTGCCCTACACAGTAAAATGGATTTCGTGCGTAGGGGCGGGTTTCCATGCCCGCCCGCAAGGTTTGCGGAAATTTACGGAACGCGTCTTCGGTCGTTCCCTACATTTCGTAGGGGCGCTTCACTTGTCGCCCGCCGTTTTTGATGTATTTTGCGGAACGGTCAAGACCGTTCCCTACAAATTGCATAATCAATTTCCATTCGAGAGGAACTGTAAAGTTTACCTACAAAGTAAATTTACGATTTGCTCCGCGTCACACGCGGCGGAAAAAGAAACTGTTTTTTCGCGAAATAGATTTATTTTTTCGCAAGACAAGGCGCGAAGGCAACACTGTATGCAGATACAGCGAGCCGCACGCAACGCCGTATTGCGGAAAAAGAAACTATTTCGCCGCGAGTTCTGCGCGGGCAAGTTTAATATTTTCCACGAACCGCTTGCCGGTCTCGGTGATTTTCTTGTAATCGCCTGTTTTTGCGCCGGCAGTCAGCGACGAGCCCGCGCCGACGGCAACCGCGCCCGCTTTAATCCACTCGCCGACATTGTCTGCATCAACGCCGCCGGTGGGCATCATTTTGGCATAGGGAATGGGGCCCTTAATATCTTTGATAATCTTCGGCCCGAAGAGGTCGGCGGGGAATACCTTCAAAATATCCGCACCGTTTTCCATTGCCAAAAGTCCCTCGCGCACGCTCATAATGCCGGGCATCATCGGTACGCGATACCGGTTGCAAAGGTGCAATGTGTCGAGGTCCAGCGCAGGGCTGACGATGTATTCCGCACCCGAAAGCATCGCAATGCGCGCCGTGGTTGCGTCAAGCACCGTGCCCGCACCGAGGATAATCTGGTCGGGGGTGTAGCGTTTGGCGAGTTCTTCAATCACCTTGTCCGCGTGTGGCACGGTAAAGGTCAATTCAATCGCCGCCACACCGCCTTCAATGCAAGCGTCGGTGATGCGGATTGCCTTGTCCACAGACTCCGCACGGACAACCGCAACAATGCCGCAGTCCTGAATTCGGGTAATGATTTTTTCTTTATCCATAGTGGTATCTCCTTAATAGCGGTGGGGTCAAGACCCCGCCCTACAATACTGAATTATCTCTGTACGCGCGCGCCTGCGCCGTTCACGATATTTTCGACCTCTTTTAAAGAAGCCATCGAGGTGTCGCCGGGGGTGGTCATCGCCAGCGCGCCGTGCGCCACACCGTAATTGACCGCTTTTTGCGGGTCACCGGTGGTCATTAAACCGTAGATAAGCCCCGAAGCAAACGAGTCGCCGCCGCCGACGCGGTCGAGAATTTCAAGCCCCGGAAGCGACAGCCCGTTATACACCTTGCCGTCCGCATAGCAGATTGCCGACCAGTCATTAACGGTTGCGGTTTTTACGGTACGAAGTGTGGTGGCAATCACCTTAAAGTTCGGGTACACCTTCACAACCTCGCCGAGCATTTTGTAATAGCCTTCGATGTTGAGCGATTTCAAATTCGCATCGTTACCCTCAACTTCAAAGCCCAAACACGCGGTGAAATCCTCTTCGTTGCCAATCATGACATCAATATATTTCGCAATTTCGCGGTTGACTGCCTGCGCCTTTTCCTTGCCGCCGATGTCCTTCCACAAAGACGGGCGATAGTTTAAGTCATAAGACACAATCGTGCCGTATTTTTTCGCCGCCTTGACCGCGTCAATGGCAACCTGCGCCGTAGTTTCGGAAAGCGCCGCAAAAATGCCGCCCGTGTGCAGCCAACGCACGCCCAAAGTGCCGAAAATATATTCCCAATCAATGTCGCCGGGCTTTAATTGCGCAATCGCGGTATTGCCGCGGTCGGAAACGCTGAGTGCACCGCGAATGCCGTAGCCGCGCTCCACAAAGTTCAAGCCGTTGCGCACACTTCTGCCGATGCCGTCATAGGGCACCCATTTGATGAGCGAGGTATCCACGCCGCCCTGCAAAATAAAGTCCTCGACCAATCTGCCGACCTCGTTGTCGGCAAATGCGGTGACGATTGCTGTTTTTAAGCCAAAGCAACGGCGAAGGCCTCTCGCTACATTGTATTCGCCGCCGCCTTCCCATGCGCGGAAATTGCGGGCGCATTTAATGCGCCCCTCGCCGGGGTCAAGGCGCAACATGACCTCGCCCAAAGAAATCATATCATAGGTATAAGTGCCGGGGGCTTTTAATTGTAAATCCATTTTTATCACTCCGTTTGTTTAAGCCGTGACCTTGTCGGCAATGAGAATCGCCGCTTCGGTCAGCACCAGCAAAACGATGCCGATGATCAGCATCCTCTTCGCCTTTTTTTCGTATACGGGATTGTTTTGCGAGCTGCCTTCTATCACGGTCATATCTTTTGTTTCGGTCGCCGCCGTTTCCCCGTTTTCGGAAACAGTATGCGCTTTTCTGCGCAACACAAAGCATCGAATCAAGCATACAAATGCCGCAAGCAGTAAAAGCGCCGCGATTAAAAACCAAATCATCTCGCCAAATCCTCTCTTTACAGTTTATCCGAATTATACGCCGGAATACGCGTTAAAACCGCCGTCCACGATAATCGTCGTGCCGGTGATGAAGCTCGAATAATCCTCGTCGCATAAGAACAACAAAGAACCCTCTAATTCCCGCGACTCGCCGAAACGCTTCATCGGGGTTGCGGCAAGAATTTTGCCGGTGCGCGCCGTGGGGGTGCCGTCCTCGTTCCAAAGCAGGGTTTTGTTTTGGTTCGTGGAGAAAAAGCCCGGCGCAATCGCATTCACGCGAATGCCGACCTCGGCAAAATGCACCGCCATAAACTCGGTGAAGTTTTTGACCGCCGCTTTTGCCGCCGAATACGCGGGGATTTTCGTCAGCGGACGGTAGGCGTTCATTGAAGTCACCATCACAATGCAGGCATTTTCTTTTTGCGCCATATCGCGGGCAAACACCTGCGTCGGAATCAGCGTGCCCAAGAAGTTCAAATTGAACACAAACGAAATCCCCTGCGGGTCCAAATCAAAAAAGGTTTTGATATTTTCGTCTTTTTCAACCAAATCGACCGCTTCCAAGGTCTCTTTGGTGGTGGTACCTTTCGGATTGTTGCCGCCCGCGCCGTTTAAGAGAATGTCGCAAGTGCCTAAGGTCTCGTTGATAACCGCACGCGCGTTCTCCATACTTTCGGGTTCGAGCACATTACAGCCCACAGCAATCGCCGTGCCGCCCTCGGCGGTGATTTCATCGGCAACCTTTTGCGCCGCCGCTTCGTTCAAATCCAAAACGGCGACTTTAACGCCCTGGCGCGCCAAGGTCTTTGCGAAATCACCGCAAAGCACCCCGCCGCCGCCGGTCACTACGGCAACTCTGCCCTTTAAGTTCTCATGTGTCATTTTATTTTCCTGCTTTCTGTTTTTCTGCGGCTTCCCAAAGCCCGTTGATATATGCCGCACCGAGCGCGCGGTCAAACAGCCCGTAACCCGGACGCGCCACCTCGCCCCAAATCATTCTGCCGTGGTCGGGACGGATATACCCGTCAAAGCCGACCTCCTGCAAGGCTTTCACAATTTCATACATATCCAAAGACCCCGCCGCGCTTTCGTGGGCGGTTTCATTGAAGTGTCTACCCTCCACATTTACATTGCGCAAATGGGCAAAATAGATGCGGTCGCCGACCTCGCGAATCATCGCGGGCAAATCGTTTTGGAGATTCGCGCCCAAAGAGCCCGTGCAGAAGGTCAAGCCGTTGTATTTGCTCGGCACAGCCGCAAGCAGTTTTTTGAGCGCATCAAGATTTGTGATAATCCGCGGCAAGCCGAAAATGCTCCATGGCGGGTCGTCGGGGTGGATTGCCATTTTGACATCGCATTCCTCGCAAACAGGCATAATCTGCTCTAAGAAATAAATCAGATTGTTCCACAAATCGGCTTCGGTCACATTTTTGTATTTTTCAAACAGTTCCTTGATTTCGGGCATACGCTCGGTTTCCCAGCCGGGCATGGCGTAGCCGTTGGAATTGTCGTCAATGTCTTTAAACATCTGCTCGGGGGTTTTGCCCTCAATCTGTACCCCGTCATAGGAAAGGCAGGTCGCGCCGTCGCACATTTGCATTGCAAGGTCGGTGCGTGTCCAGTCAAACACGGGCATAAAATTATAACAAATCACCTTCACGCCCGCTTTTGCGAGATTGCGAATACAGGTTTTGTAGTTTTCAATATATTTGTCGCGCGTCGGCAGCCCGATTTTAATATCTTCGTGCACATTGACGCTTTCAATGCATTCCATCGTAAGCCCCGCGGCTTCGATTTCGGATTTCATTTTTAAAATGTCCTCCATCGGCCACACCTCGCCCGCCGGCAGATAGTGCAGTGCGGGCACAACACCCGTTACACCGGGGATTTGACGGATTTGCTCTAAGGTTACCGTGTCCTTTTCACTGCCGAACCAACGGAAAGTCATCTGCATAAATTTACCATCACCTTTCATCAGGAAATCAAACAATTCCCCATTTTTGTTTATTGTAACACTTCGTTTTTGATTTATCAACCGTCAATCCGCGAAAAAACGCGGAATAAAACAAATTTTTTGTATGCAAAATTTGGAAAATGCAAAAGAAATGCCCGCGTATGTTGTACGCGGGCGGAAATGCGGACATATGCAGTTTATCGGTGGGAATACAAATTTTATTTAACCAATCGTAGGGGGCGTCGACTCGGCGCCCCGTGGATTTTTACGGTATTTGACGGAACGGTCAAGACCGTTCCCTACGCGTTGTCATTCTGAGCCGTCA
>JBJEPU010000201.1:0-26502 GCA_051881395.1 Candidatus Fimenecus sp. | reverse complement strand
TGACAAATTTGGATTTGTAGGGGAATTTCGGAACGGTCAAGACCGTTCCCTACGCGTTGTCATTCTGAGCCGTCAGGCGAAGAATCTCGTTTTCGATACACTTTTCTTTTGAGATCCTTCGCTTCGCTCAGGATGACAAATACAAATCCCAATTTATATTTCATGCGCAGGGGCCGGCGATGCCTATGCCGATGTATGCAAGCGATTTATACCGAAAGACAGGGTGTTTGCCACACGGGAATCCTGCCAAATGTTTCGCAACTTGTCAAAATGTTAGATTTTACCTTGACATATCCGAAAATATGGATTAAAATTTTAGTTCAGATACTTTTGATGAACCTTCCAGCCGGGAAGGGAACAAAGGACGGTTATTATGTTGAAAAACGAAGAAAAATCCATGGAAAAAATCGTGGCGCTGTGTAAAAATCGCGGGTTTATTTTCCCGGGAAGCGACATTTACGGCGGGCTTGCCAACACTTGGGACTACGGTCCGTTGGGCGCACGGTTAAAGAACAATGTGAAAGACACTTGGCGCAAGCGCTTCATCCAGGAGCGCAAAAACAGCTATGAAGTGGACGCGGATATTTTGATGCACCCGCGTGTTTGGGAGGCAAGCGGCCATGTGGCGTCGTTCTCCGACCCACTGCTCGATTGCAAAGAGTGCAAAATGCGCCACCGCGCCGACAATTTGATTGATGACTTCGACCCCGACGCGCACGCTGACGGGATGACGAAAGAGGAAATGTTCCAGTACATTAAGGACCATCACATCCCTTGCCCGAATTGCGGTAAGCACAATTTTACGGATATTCGTGAATTTAATTTGATGTTCCAGACCTTCCGCGGCGTGACCAATAACAGCAAAAGCGTGATTTACCTGCGCCCCGAAAATGCGCAGGGTGAATATGTAAACTTTTTGAATGTCCAGCGTACCATGCGTGCGAAACTGCCGTTTTCCATCGGGCAAATCGGCAAGGCGTTCCGCAATGAGATTACGCCCGGCAACTTCACCTTCCGTACCATTGAATTTGAGCAAATGGAATTCCAAACCTTCTGCAAAGAGGGCGCGGACAGCGAGTTGTACGACTATTTCAAGGCATACGGCAAGCAGTATTTTGAGGATTTGGGCATTCCTTCCGACCATTTGCGGTATCACGACCACGAAAAATTGGCGCACTATGCGAAAGCCGCCTGTGACATTGAATTTTTGTTCCCGTTCGGCTGGGGTGAAATCAACGGTACGCACAACCGTACCAATTTCGACTTAACCCGCCACCAGGAATACAGCGGGCAGAAAATGGAGTATTTGGACCCCGAAACCAATGAAAAATTCATTCCGTTTATCATTGAATCCACTTACGGGCTGGACCGCACCGTTTTGGCGCTGTTGTGCGAGGCGTATGACGAGGAAGTGCTCGACGCCGAGAAAAACGACACCCGCGTGGTGTTGCATTTAAGCCCCGCGATTGCGCCGTACAAGGCGGCGGTTTTACCGCTTTCCAAGAAACTTTCCGAAAAAGCATTGCCTGTATATGAGGCGCTTTCTAAGAAGTTTATGGTGGATTTCGACGAGACCGGCTCTATCGGCAAACGCTATCGTCGTGAGGACGAAATCGGCACGCCGTATTGCATCACCTTTGACTTTGAAAGTGAGCAAGACGGCTGTGTAACCGTGCGCGACCGCGATACCATGGAACAGGTCCGCTTGCCGATTGACGAGTTGGAAGCATTCATTGCCGAGAAAATCGTATTTTAATCAATCCAAAGAAAAATTGAGGTGTGTGGGCATGGCAGATGCAAACAATCAAAAAATGCTGTTGGTTGTCAACCCCGTTTCGGGTAAAAAAATGGCAAAGCAGTATATGATGCGTATGATTAACCGATTTGACCAGGCGGGGTACAATGTAACCGCGTGCTGTACGCAAATTGACAAAAATGCGTTTGACATTGTCAAAGCCCGCGGCGGTGAATTTGATATTATCGTTTGTTGCGGCGGTGACGGCACCTTAAAAGAAACGGTTTGCGGCGTGATGGCGCTCGGCAAAGACATTCCGATTGGGTATTTGCCGATGGGCTCCACCAACGATTTTGCGCATTCTATGAATATTCCGACCGATGTGTTTGCGGCGGTGGAAGCCATTATCAACGGCGAGCCGAAACCGATAGACATCGGCAAATTCGGCGATGAACATTTTATGTATGTGGCGGGCTTCGGCAATTTTACGGCGATTTCCTACGGCGTTAACCAAAAGGTTAAAAATGTGTTGGGTAAAAATGCCTATTATGTGCAGGCGGCAAAGGATTTTGTGAAAATGCACGCGTACCACGCGCGCGTGGAGGCGGACGGCGAATTCTTTGAGGGCGATTGGTTCTACGGCGCGGCGTCCAATTCCTATTCCGTCGGCGGTATGCCGGTGCTTCACAATATGGGTGTGGAATTTGACGACGGCTTGCACGAATTGGTGCTTGTGCGGATGTTCAAAAACTTGGGCGAGCTTTTGCGCCTTGCCAACGATATGGTACATAAAACCGTGGCGCAAAATGACAATGTGATTATCCGCCATTGCAAAAACATCAAATTTATGTTTGATGATCCCACGCCCTTTACGCTCGACGGCGAATTCGGCGGGGAACATTTAGAGGTGGAAGCCAGCACATTAAAACACGCCGTGCGCATTATGGTGCAAAAACCCGAATGGGTGTCGGTAGAGAGTGACGACCACGAATTCACCGAAGAAACCGTGCAGGCGGCGGAATAAAACAAAAGACGGCGTATAAAACACCACGGGCTGTTCAAATGTTTGAACAGCCCGTGTTTTTGTCATTCTGAGGCGGTAGCCGAAGAATCTCATTTCGCACATTCTGTATTTTACGCTTTTTGAGATTCTTCACTTCGTTCAGAATGACAAGTTTTAATTTGTGTTTTCTGCTTTTTGGGACAGGCGGGGACGCCTGTCCCTACGCGCGGGGGCGATGATTTGCGGAACGGTCAAGACCGTTCCCTACGCGTGCGCATAAAACGCAATGCTGTGCGCGGTGCTTTTACGCCGCGGGTTCGGTGCTGTATTCGTACAACTGCCGTTCAATTTCGTCTGCCTTGTCATATTCGCCCAAGGATTCGCAGAAATCGTAATATTCCCCTAAATTCATCTGTCGTTCTTCTTCCGAAACCGCGGCGGCAATCAACGTATCAAATGCCGAAAGGGCGGCTTGCTTTTGCGGCTCGGTCAAGGTGATATATTCGTTGTCAATATAGTGCATCATCGTGTAGGTGCTGAAATAATAGGTGCCGCTCGGCGAACACTCCTGCATTTTTTGCACAAACACCTCGATGTACTTGTCATACTGCCCGTTTATAAGCATCAAGAACAGCCAATCCGACATTAAGACCTGATAGGCTTCCTCCTCGTCGGTGTAATACAGCAGACAATCCGCTTCCTTTACGGCGCGCAGGAAGGTTTTTGTATCTGAAAGCGCCGTTTCAAAATGCTGTTCTGCTGCTACGGGGTCGTCTATATCGGGCATTTGGTTGTCATAGGCGTCGCACGCGTCAATCAAATCCGCCAAATTGCCGCTTTCCTCATAGGCTTCCACCTTTTTTTCGGGGGATTGCATGGCGACAAACGCGAAAACGCCGCCGAACAACAGCAGGTTCACCCCGACAATACACGCGATAACGATTGCGATGATTTTGCCCACGCTTTTTTTCTTGGGCGGTTGACTCGGCATATACGGATATGCGGGTTGCCCGTAAGGGTTGGGTTGCACGGGCGCGTAAGGCGGTTGCCCGTACGCATTCGGCGGCACGGGCGCAAAGGGCTGTTGCGGTTGCCCGTACCCATTCGGCTGTGCGGGGGCGTAAGGCGGTTGCGGCTGACCGTACCCGTTCGGCTGTACGGGTGCATCGGGTACCGCCGCGGCTTGCTGTTGAGGCGTATCCTCTAACGGTTTTGTATTCGATTCGCTGTACCCTTTATAAACATCTTCTTTTGGTTCAAACATTTTCATTTCTCCCTTCTCAGCTTCATAGTACAGGATTTTCACGGCTTCGTCAAGAAAAATGTTATGCCGCAACCGCTTACAAAAAATCTGAACAAATTGTAAACGCTGTCAAAAAGTTTTTAAAAAGTTGTGAAAAGAATGACACATTTTCCACATAAAACCGAAAAATCGTTTTTTTAAACTGTTTTCAGTGCAAAACAATGCATACCGTCAAAAAAGGAGGATGCTTTTTGGGCAAAGCGGCACAAACCGTTTTTAAACGGACCGAAAAAAAGTATTTGGTTTCCGCTGAACAATTCGGGCGACTGCGTTCGGCGTTCCTGCCGTATATGGAGCCGGACGAATACGGGGAATACACGATTTGCAATGTCTATTTCGATACGGAAAACGACGATTTGATACGCCGTTCTTTGGAAAAACCCGTGTTCAAAGAGAAATTGCGCGTGCGAAGTTACGGCGTGCCCGCGGCGGACGATAAAGTGTTTTTGGAAATGAAACGCAAATTTAAAGGCGTGGTCTACAAACGGCGCGTGGCGATGCGATATGACGAACTGCAAAGCTATCTTCAAATCGGTGCGCACAGGGAGACGGAAAAAAACAAGCAGATTTTTGCGGAGCTTGGGTATTTTTTGGAATTTTATCATCCCGTGCCGAAAGTCTGGATTGCCTATGACCGCATCGCGTTTCGCGGGCGGGACGCGCCGATGTTGCGCATCACCTTTGACCGCAACATTCGGTATCGATACGACGATTTGACGCTCGGCGCCGAAGACCGCGGCACAACCCTCTTGCCCGCGGGGCAATATGTGATGGAAATCAAGGCGGATGGTGCCATGCCCTTGTGGCTGTGCGATTTGTTAGACCGTGAGCGCCTGTTCCCGACCTCGTTTTCCAAATACGGCAATATATATAAACGCAATCACCAAAAGGAAGTGTTCTGATGTTTACAAGTATTATTGATTCCACCGCGTCCGCCTTAACCGTGTCCACCGCGCTGATTTGCACGGGTGTATCCGTGCTGTTGGGGGTGCTGGTGGCGCTCTGCTATCGGCTGTGCAGTAAAACCTATACCAAAAACTTTTTAATGACCTTGGTGCTTTTGCCCGTGCTTGTGCAAAGCGTGATTATGATGGTCAGCGGCAGTCTCGGCGCGGGCGTTGCGGTGATGGGCACATTCAGCTTGGTGCGGTTTCGCTCCACGCCCGGCACTTCCAAAGAAATCGCCGCCGTATTTTGCGCCATGGCGCTGGGGCTTGCCACGGGTATGGGGCAGGTTGTGTTTGCCGTTTGCTTGGCGGCGGTTGTATGCTTGCTGTTTGTGGCGCTCGGCAAAACCAATTTCGGCGAGAAAAGCGCACAGGCGCGCACCTTGAAAATTGTCATTCCCGAAAGCTTGGATTATACGGAGGTTTTTTCGGAGATTTTCGACGAATTTACGGCGAGCGCGGAATTGGACAGCGTAAAAACTACAAATATGGGCAGTCTATATGAGTTGAAATATGAAATCAAACTGAAAAAGGATACAAACGAAAAAGCGTTTATAGACGCGCTTCGTTGCCGCAACGGCAATTTGAACATATCCTTGGCACGGCCTGTGACCTCACGCGAGGAATTATAAGGAGGAAAACAAATGCGTATGGTGAAAAAATTTGCGGCGCTCGGGCTTTCGTTTGTGCTTTGCGCGGGGCTGTTTTGCGCGTGCGGCAAGCAAACGGAACCCCCGAATACAAATTCCGCGGAGAATACCGCGCAACTCCCAACACTTTCTGCATTAAACTATCCCGAAATTGCCGACGAGGACAAAGAACAGGTGATTGACACCGCAAACGCGACGGTGATTGCGTTTGCAGGCGATTCGGCAACCGTGACGGGCGCGGGTGCGTCTGCTCTGGGCAGTACAGTCACCATACAGGCGGCGGGCACTTACCTCGTCACGGGCAGTACCGAAAACGGGCAGTTGGCGGTCAAAGCGCCCGATACCGCTACGGTCAAGCTCGTACTGCAAAATGTTGCCATACAAAATCCGACTTCGGCGGCGATTGCGGTGGAAAGTGCGGGCAAAGTCATTTTGAATTTGCCCGCGGGCAGTGTGAACACCGTTTCGGACGGCAATGCGTATACCGATGTGTCGGACGGCGCACCGGATTCGGCAATCTATTCCAAAGACGATTTAACCGTAAACGGCGCGGGCACGCTACGCCTTTACGGCAATTACAACGATGCGCTCAAATCCAATGATACCTTAATTATCACGGGCGGGAATTTGGAAATCACCGGTGCGGACGACGGCATCATCGGCAAGGATTTTGTGCTGATAAGCGGCGGGAATTTGCAAATTGACGCCGCGGGCGACGGCATAAAATCCACCTACGATACCGACCGCACCAAAGGCGCCATCGCCGTTTCGGGCGGTACGCTGACTGTAACGGCGGGCGCGGACGGCTTGCAGGCGCAAACCGCCGTACAGCTTTCCGACGGCCTATTTCATATCACCACGGGCGGCGGCAGTGCGGCGGCAGAGACGAAAACGCAGACGGACTTCCCCATGCGCGGCGGCACACCGGGTAACGAGACAAATGCCGCGAATACCGCAACCGAGACCACAGACAGTTACAAAGGCTTAAAATGCGGATATTTGTTGGAAATTACGGGCGGCACCTATACGCTCGACTGTGCCGATGATGCCGTGCACAGCAACGATACCGTTTCGGTTTCGGGTGGCAGTTTGACGATTGCAAGCGGCGACGACGGCATACATGCCGATACGCTTTTGTCCGTCACGGACGGCGTAATCCAAGTGACCGAATCCTATGAGGGCTTGGAAGGCACGCAAATTGACATTGCGGGCGGCGATATATCGGTTACTGCGTCCGACGACGGCTTAAATGCCGCAGGCGGCAATGACGGTTCCGCCGAAAACGGACGGTTCGGCGGCGACCCGTTTTCGGGCTCGTCGGGCACGCTCAATATCACAGGCGGCACGGTATATATCAATGCTTCGGGCGACGGATTGGACTCGAACGGCGATGTCAACCAATCGGGCGGCACGGTTGTCATTGACGGCCCGACCAACAGCGGCAACGGTGCGCTCGACTACGGCGGCACCTACAATATGACCGGCGGCACGGTTGTGGCGGCGGGCGCGGCAGGCATGGCGATGACGATTTCCGACAGTTCGTCGGTGTATGCGGTAACGGTCGGCGCGAACGGCGCGGCAAATACGGCGGTGCGCGTGTGCGACAGCGACGGCAACGAGGTTTTGGCGTTTGTGCCGCAAAAAGCCTTTCAAACCGTCGTGATTGCAACAAAGGATTTTGAAAAAGGCGAAACCTATACCGTTTCGACCGCCGCATACAGCGGCGGCACACTGCAAGGCGGACTTTTGACAGACGCTTCGTATGGGAACGAAACCGCAATCGGCACCTTTACGGCAAACAGCATTTTGTCCTCCGTCGGGCAGACGGTCGGTATGCAAAACGGCGGCATGGGCGGCAAAGGCGGTGCCATGGGCGGGCAGAAACCGCAGGGCGGCAGAGGCGGCGCTTTGCAATAAACCATACAGAAAAGTGCACAAATCGGGCGCGCGGTTTTCTACACCGTGCGCCTTGTAATTTTGCGGTGGGAATGCTACTATACTATTATCATACAAATGCAGAAACGGGGGAGCACCATGGAGCAAGTCCGCATTACCGAACGCGCGCCGCTGTTAGACAAAAACGGCAGTATCACAAAGCCCGGCTGGGCAACCGAACTGTTGTACGAATACAATCCGAAAGCGGTCAAGGCGAATAAAATCCGCCTGAAAGAATGGGATTATTATATTATGATAAGCGACGCGGGCGAATACGCGCTCGCGCTGTGTATTGCCGACAACCGCTATATGGGGCTTGTGGACGCGGCGCTTATTGACATTCACAACGGCGTCAAGCACGACTTTTTGGTGCCGCTCATTTTGCCGATGGGAAAACTGCATTTGCCGACGGACTCAGGCAAAGGCGATGTGATTTTTCGCAATGCGTTTTGCGATTTTCGTTATATTTTAACAAACGGCGGCAGGCGGTTGCTTGCTAACTACAATCTCCCCGGCGGAAAAACCTTTGCATGCAATATTTATTTACAACAGCCGAAAATGGATACCATGGTGATTGCCACACCGTGGAAAGAGGACCCTAAGGCGTTTTACTACAATCAAAAAATCAACTGTATGCGCGCCGAGGGCTTTTGCGAATTTGACGGACAGCGCTATACCTTTTCGCCGAAAACCGATTTCGGCACGCTTGATTGGGGGCGCGGCGTTTGGACGTATGACAATACTTGGTATTGGGGCTCGGGCAATATGGATATTGACGGGCACGCCTTCGGGTACAATATCGGGTACGGCTTCGGCGACACGACGGCGGCAAGCGAAAATATGCTGTTTTATGACGGTGTTTGCCACAAATTAGACCGCGTGCAGTTTGTCATTCCCGAAGATGACATTATGAAGCCGTGGAAATTTACGGAAACCAATCATCGCTTTGAAATGGATTTTGTGCCGCTGTTTGACCACCGCACGGACATTTCCGCTGTGGTGATTTCGCAGGATGCACACCAGGTGTTCGGGCGGCTGTCGGGTACGGCGGTTTTAGACGACGGCACGAAAATCCAAGTGCAAAACAAGTTGGTTTTTGCCGAACGTGTGCACAATCGGTATTGACTTTTTTTGCACGGTGTACTATACTTTTTTGGAAGTCTTATGAAAACTGAATCCAACCACAGGGGGGCTGGCGCAAAAGCCGGCTGAGATAAAGAATGAACGCTTCTTTGACCCTTTCACCTGATGCGGGTAATGCCGCCGTAGGTAGTTTGTTGCACAAAAACCACAAAAGCCTTACGGTATGCAGGAAGTATCGTAAGGCTTACATTTTTCGTTAGGAGGAATTTTGTATGCAAGCAAGTGTCGCCATTCAGGTACTGCCCGGCGTTTCAGACACCGACGAGCTTGTGCGGATTGTCGATGCGGTCATCGACTATATCAAAAGCACGGGCTTAAACTACTATGTCGGGCCGTTTGAAACCACCATCGAGGGCGAAAGCTACGACCAACTGATGGACATTGTAAAAGAGTGCCAGCATGTGGCCATTCGCGCAGGCGCACCGTCGGTTTCCGCGTATGTGAAGGTCGCGTACAAGCCGGAGGGCGGTGTTCTGACCATTGACCAAAAAGTTACAAAGCATCATCAGTAAGCTCTCTCCCGCCGTTGCGCTTTTGGCGGTGGTCGCCGTTTGGGCGGCGGCGACGGGCTTCGACTTGGTGCCGTCGTTTATGTTGCCGTCCCCCGCGGCGGTGGCAAGGGCATTTTTCTCGGATTTTTCGCTGCTCTTACAGCACGCGCGTGTCACACTGACCGAGGCGTTTTTGGGGCTTTTACTCGGGGTGGTGTTGGCATTTTTGCTCGCCACGCTGATGGATCGCTTTGAAATCCTCTATAAGGCGATTTATCCGCTTTTGGTGATTACACAAACCGTGCCGACCATTGCCGTTGCGCCGCTGTTGGTGCTTTGGCAGGGCTTCGGTATGGCACCGAAAATCACGCTGGTGGTGCTGACCACCTTTTTCCCGATTGCCGTCAGTTTGTTGGACGGCTACCGCTGTGCAGACCAAGATGCCATCAATCTGTTGCGCAGTATGGGCGCAGGACGCGTGAAAATTTTCCGTTACATTAAATTTCCCTCGGCATTGGGCTCGTTTTTTGCGGGGCTCAAAGTGTCCGCCTCCTACGCCGTGGTCGGCGCGGTGGTTGCCGAATGGCTCGGCGGCTTTGAGGGCTTGGGCGTGTATATGACGCGTGTGCGAAAAGCATATGCCTTTGATAAAATGTTCGCCGTCATCATTTTTACTACGCTTGTAAGTCTTTTGCTGATGTGGGGCGTTGCGGTATTGCGCAAACTCGTTATGCCGTGGGAACGAAAAGAAAAAGGAGAAAACCAATGAAAAAATATACAAAACAAATTCTTGCCGTGCTGTTGTGCGCGGTACTGCTGTTGTCGCTTGCCGCTTGCGCAGGGGACCAAACCGATAACACCGCAGATTTACAAAAAATCACTCTGTCCTTAGATTGGACGCCGAATACCAACCATACGGGCATCTATGTTGCGCTCGCAAAAGGCTATTTCACCGAAGCGGGCTTGGATGTGACTGTGGTACAGCCGCCCGAAAGCGGCGCCACCGCGATGTGCGCGGCAGGGCAGGCGCAGTTTGCCATTGACGCGCAGGACACCCTTGCCGCGGCGTTTGCAACCGACGAACCTTTGGGTGTGACTGCGGTTGCCGCACTTTTACAGCACAATACCTCGGGCATCATCTCCCGCAAGGGCGAGGGCATGGACAGCCCGAAGGGCTTGGAAAACCACACCTACTCGACTTGGGAGTCTCCGATTGAGCTTGCGATGCTCAAAACCGTTGTGGAAAAAGACGGCGGCGACTTCTCGAAAGTGAAGCAAATTCCGAATAATATCACGGACGAAGCGGGCGCGCTCAAAGAAAAGCAGACTGACGCCATTTGGATTTTCTACGGCTGGGGCGGCATTTCCGCAAAACTTTCGGGCTTGGAGTTCGATTATTTTAACTTCACCGACATTGACCCTGTATTTGACTACTATACCCCCATTTTGATTGCCAACAACGCGTATATCGAGCAGAATCCCGAAACGACGAAGGCATTTCTTGCCGCACTCAAAAAGGGCTATGAGTATGCCATAGCCAATCCCGAAGAAGCGGCGCAGATTTTGGTGGACGGCGACACCACAGGGTCGCTCAAAGATTCGTTGGAGCTTGTGACCGAGAGCCAAAAATGGCTTTCCACGCAGTATAAAGCCGAGGTCGCACAGTGGGGCTACATTGACCCCGCGCGCTGGGACGGTTTCTATGCTTGGCTTTGGGAAAACGGTTTAATCGAAAAAGAATTGCCCGCAGGAACGGGGTATACCAATGCCTATCTCTCCTAACGAAGTCGTATTGCGCGCCGAGGGCATTTCCAAAAGCTTCGGCGACAACCGCGTACTCGAAAATGTGGATTTCACGCTGAAAAAAGGCGAGTTGGTATGCTTGCTCGGCGTGAGCGGCGGCGGCAAAACCACGCTGTTCAATATCCTTTCGGGGCTTATGCCGCCCGACAGCGGAAAGGTGTACCTCGGGGAGCGTGAAATTACGGGGCGACCCGGTGAAATCAGCTATATGCTCCAAAAGGATTTGCTTTTGCCGTACCGCACGGTGGTTGACAATGTCGCGTTGCCGCTGATTATCAAGGGAATGCCGAAAAAAGAGGCGCGCGAAAAAGCGTCGTCCTATTTTTCGAAATTCGGCATTGACGGCACGCAAAAAAAATATCCGAATAAGCTGTCAGGCGGCATGCGTCAGCGTGCGGCGCTGTTGCGCACCTACCTTGCAAGCGACGGCGTGGCGTTGTTGGACGAGCCGTTCAGCGCGCTCGATACCATTACCAAAAGCGCCATGCACGATTGGTATTTGGATATTATGCATGAAATCGACCTGACGACGCTGTTTATCACGCACGATACGGACGAAGCGGTGAAGCTGTCCGACCGTATTTGCATTTTGGGCGGCAAGCCCGGGCATATCTTATGTGAAATCCCGATTGATGTGCCGCGGCCGCGCCCGCACGATTTTTCGCTGACCCCTGCATTTTTAAATTACAAACGGCAGATTGCCGAGAATTTGATTCTCTGACTTCCAATCAAAAACACAGCCTTGTGCGGCTTTGCACAAGGCTGTGTTCCTTTTTTGTTTTGGTAGAGCTCAGCGAACGACATCGGAAACCGCGTCACCGGCACCTGTAACCACATCGCCGACAATATCGCCCGCACCCGTGACCACATCGCCGACAATGTCGCCTGCGCCCGTGACCGCACTGCCGACACCGTTGCCGATGTCCTCTGCCGCTGCGCCGAGTCCGTTACCGGCATTGGAAACACCGTTCGTTACACCGTTGGTCACCGCATTGTCGTTGTCAGTCACCATACCGTCGTTTCTGCCGCCGCAGGCGACCAAGGCAATCGCCAAAACAGCAATTAACGCCGCAATCAAAAGTATGCTTTTTTTCATAGAATTTTCCTCTTTTCCTGATTTTCGGACGCTGTTAGTGTGCACCGTCCGCATAAATTTATACATTATTTTGTTAAAACGCCGTCATCGGCATACAAAAGAATTAAAATATCGTCCTCGTAGCCTGTTTCGGTGTCGATATACACCAAAAATTCCGTGCCGCTTTCGTTCTTGCAATGGAATTCATAGGTGTATTTCTCTGCCCCGCCGTCGGTGGGAATCACCGCAAGGCGCGTATCCGTAACGGTGAGCAGGGGACTTATATTTTTCTGCGCCTCGGCGGCGGGAAGCGCAGGCGCGGGAATACTGCGCGCTTTATGGTTCATCAAATAGCCGCGGCAGTCGGTGGAAAGAACTTTGCCGTCTGCAAGGCTTACGGAAATCTTGATTAAATCCGGATAACAGATATATTCTCCGTTCTTATAAGCGTAATTGATGGTGCAAATGCCGTCGGAAATGCTGTAATAACTTTCCGTCATATCAAAAAAGCCGTTTTGCACCAAAAATTCGGCGGCATATTTGCGTGCGTCTTCATAGCCCATGGTGCTCTCTCCGACGAATGCAGATGACAGCATATATAAAAGAGAGCCGCCCTTTTTCGTCACGGCAATGACGGTATCGTCATAACGGAAACAGTATGCGGCGGTGGTGTCCGCTTCCTCCGAAACAAATTCTAATTTGATTTTGTCAACTTTTAGAATTTTTGCCGCTTTTTCCTGTGCTTCGTCGCGCGTGATTTCGGGCTTATCGGCCAAGTACACGGACTCCTTTTGCAAAATATGGTCGGAAAACGGCCCGTCATAGATAAGCGACGGATATTCCGTCAGCGATTGCTCCGCATCCTCCATATCGTCAGACAACAGGACGCCTTTTTCTTTGGTTGCGGCAAGTGTTTGATTGGTTGCCGTAAAATCCAAGCTCCCGTCATACAACTGTGTGCGCATCGCGGAGATTTCCTCTGTCAGCGTTTGGGAAAACGACAACAGCTTTTGCATTTGGTCGCGTTCCTCGTCGGTGATTTTTTCCCCGCGCTGTGCCTTCCCGTTGAGCGTAGCGACAAAATCACCGACCTGTGACAGGAATTTGTAGGTGTTGTCCATCTGCACACCCGACAGCGGCAACACCGACAGGCTGGTTTTTGCGCCCGTTGCCGCACGGTGCAGTTCCTCGGAAAGACTGCCTAACATCGGTGGGGTGGCGGTGTAAATGCCCTTTTGCAAATCTGTGTAAATCGTGTCTAAATAGGTGTCCAATTCACACAGGGCGCGCTCACTCGACAGGCGTACCTGCCGTTGCAACTTTGTCGCGCGGACATTCCCGACAATCGCAAAGGTTAGAAGGGCTAAAAACACAGCCGTGCTGAATGAAAAAACGCGAATTTTCCCGCGTTTGGTGATTTCTTGCTTCATACGGTTCACCTCGTCGGTAGAATTTGCAGAAAATATGAAAATATACAGAAATTTCTTTGAAAAAATATGCTGTTTTATTTGCCAAAGCGGAGAATTTCGTGTATAATAAGAAACTGCGATATTGTTGTATTTTGAAAGCTTTTTGAAAAGAGGGTTTGCTTTGTATTGTTATTTGGATAACAGCGCCACCACAAAGCCGTGTCAAGCGGCGGTTGACGCCGCAAATCGGGCAATGACCGAAGCGTTCGGCAATCCCTCGTCTTTGCACGCTTGCGGGCTTGCGGCGTTGCAACTGCTTGAAGAAGCGCGCAGACAGGTTGCGAAAGCCCTTTCGGCGGACAGCGCGGAAATTTATTTTACCCCCAGCGGCACAGCGGCGAATAATACTGCGATTTTCGGCGCGGCAGGGAAAGCGGGGCGGCGCGGCGGCAAAATCGTCACCACGGCGTTTGAGCACCCGAGCGTGGAAAACGGTATGCGCCGCTTGGAAGAACAGGGCTTTACGGTCGTGCGTCTTTTGCCCGATACAGACGGTAACATTACCGCAGAACAGTTCGAAAACGCGATTGACGAGCAAACCGTTTTGGTAAGCTTGATGGCGGTCAACAACGAGGTCGGCAGTATTTTGCCGTTTGACAAAATTGCAAGCATTCTGCGGCGCAAAAAGTCTACGGCGCTTTTGCATGTGGACGCGGTGCAGGGTTTTATGAAACTGCCGATTGCGCCGAAAAAATGCGGGATTGACCTCATGTCCGTCAGTGCGCACAAAATCCACGGGGTAAAAGGCGCGGGCGCACTGTATGTGCGGCAGGGCTTACACATAAAGCCGTATCTGCTCGGCGGCGGGCAGGAAAACGGGCTGGTTTCGGGTACACAGGCTACACCCGCGATAGCGGCGTTCGGCGCGGCAACGGCGGCAGTCGGCGATATTCGCAACAATGCCGCGCGTGTAGCGGTGCTTCGTGCGCGTTTGGTAAACGGCTTGCGGGAAATTGCGGGCATTCGTGTAAACTCCCCCGAAAATGCGCTTCCTTATATTGTGAACATTTCCGTTGAGGGGATTCCCTCGCAGGTGAGTGTGAATTTTCTTTCGGAACAGGGTGTGTATGTTTCGGCGGGCTCTGCTTGCGCCAAAGGGCACAGAAGCCCTGTGCTGACGGCAATGGGGCTTTCCTCAGCGGAAATTGACACCGCCGTGCGCATCAGCCTTTCGCGCGAAACCACAGAAGAAGAAATCGACGCTTGTTTAAACGCAATCACAACCGAAGTGCAAACACTTCGTAAAAAAGGATAAGGTATGCAGGAAATTATTTTAATCAAAAACGGCGAACTGGCACTCAAAGGCTTGAACCGTTCCACCTTTGAAAGCGTATTGGTAAAAAATATCAAGCGCAGAATGCAGGGCTTGGGCGCGTTTGTCATATCCCGTTCACAATCTACGATTACAATAGAACCGACCGGAGAAGATTTCGATATGGACGAGGCGGTCGAACGCCTGTCCAAAGTGTTCGGTATCGCGGGCTTTCAGCGCGCGGCGGCGGTCGAAAAAGATATGGCGGCGATTTTGCCCGCCGCAAAGGAATACCTTGCCGACACCCTTTCCGAAATCTCGACGTTCAAGGTCGAGGCGAAGCGGTCGGATAAGAATTTTCCCTTAACCTCGCCCGAAATCAGCCGCGAGGTCGGCGGGGCACTGCTTTCGGCATTCCCGCATTTGAAAGTCGATGTGCACAACCCTGACCGCGTGGTCACGGTGGAAGTGCGCGAGAAAAAAGCCTATATCCGCTGTAACCAAATCAAGGGCGCGGGCGGTATGCCCGTGGGCACGGGCGGCAAGGCGGCGCTGCTCATTTCCGGCGGTATCGACAGCCCCGTGGCAGGCTGGATGATGGCGAAGCGCGGCATTGTGCTCGACGCGGTGCATTTTGCCTCTCCGCCGTTCACCTCGCCGCAGGCAGAAATGAAAGTGCACGATTTACTGCGGCAGGTTGCCAAATACAGCGGCGACATCGGGCTTTACACCGTGCCGTTTACCGAAATTCAAACGCAAATCCGCGACAACTGCCCCGAGGAGCTGTTCACCTTGATTATGCGCCGTTTTATGATGCGCATTGCCGAACGCATTGCCAGAAGAGAGGACTGCGCAGCGCTCATTACGGGCGAAAGCGTCGGGCAGGTGGCAAGCCAAACAATGCTTTCCTTAGGCTGTACCGACGCGGTGGTCGGGCTCCCCGTGTTCCGTCCGCTTATCGGCATGGACAAAGATGAAATTATTATCCGCGCGCGGCAGATTGATACTTTTGATATATCCATTCAGCCGTATGAGGACTGCTGTACGGTATTCACCCCGAAGCACCCGAAAACGCGCCCGCAAATTCCGTTTTTGGAGCACGCCGAAAGCGCATTAGATGTCGAAGTGCTTGTGGAGCGTGCGGTTGCGGGCACACGGTTTGAACTGATAAAAACCACATTTTAAAAGAGGTACGCTATGACACTCGAAGAAGAAGTCATTTCTTTGCTTTCCGAAAAAGGGCTGACGCTCACGGCGGCGGAATCCTGCACAGGCGGGCTTATCGCCAAACGCTTAACCGATGTTTCGGGGGCGTCCGCGGTGTTCCATGGGTCTTTGGTGACCTATTCCAACCGCCTGAAAGAAAAATGGCTCGGGGTGCAGGCAGATACTTTACAAACCTACGGCGCAGTCAGCGCGCAAACCGCGCGCGAAATGGCGTTGGGCGCGCGCAAAGCCGCCGACGCAGATTTGGCAGTCGCCGTAACGGGCATTGCAGGGCCGAATTCCGATGATACAAACAAACCCGTGGGGCTTGTCTTTATCGCGTTGGCAGATAAAGACAGCGTGACCGTAGAAAAATACGAAAATCAATTTGCGGACAATGTGCGGGAGCAAAACCGCACCGCATCGGCACAGCATGCGTTAGAGGCAGTACGGAGGTACTTATTCGATGGACAATAAGCAATACGCACGGGCAACGGATTTGGTGCCCGACACCCCGCCGCAAAAGCCGCCGAAGAAAACACGCAAAAAAGGCGGCGTTTTCAATCGCATCATTACCGTGCTTGCGGTGTTGGTGTTGCTCGTTTCCGGCGGGATATGCGTGAAATATTTTAAAGAGGTGTACGACAGCAAAAAGCAGGCGGAAAGCCTCGCCGCGCTGACCACGCAGTCCGAAGCGGAAACCTACCCCGCAGAGCCTGCCGAGGTGCAGCCGCAGTACCGCGCCGCCTATAACGAAAACAACGATTTGGTCGGGTGGATTGTGATTCCCAACACCACCATCAACCAGCCGGTTGTGCAGGCGACGGACAATGATTATTATATGCGCCGCAATTTTTACAAGGAATACGAACGCCGCGGCAGTGTGTTTATGGATTATCGCAACAGCATAGACACCTTCAACAAAAACACGATTATTTACGGGCACAATTACCTTGATTCCACCATGTTTTCGGATTTGGAAAACTACAAGGACATCGAATTTTATAAAACCGCGCCCGTTATCGAATTTAACACGATATATCAAAATTACAAGTGGAAAGTATTTGCGGTGTTTTTGACCACCGCCTCGCCGGAGTTGGACAACGGCTATGTGTTTAATTACATTTATCCGTTTATGACCGACGACAATTTTGCGGAATTTATTGCCGAGGTCAACAAGCGAAGTCTCTATCACACCGATGTGGAGGTTTTGCCGACCGACAAAATTTTGACCTTGCAAACCTGCACGCGCGATTTGGATTTGAGTTCGCGAAAGCAAGAAGACGCGCGCTGTATCGTGATGGCGCGGCTTGTGCGCGAGGGCGAAAGCGAAACAGTCGATGTCACGAAAGCAACGGTCAACGAAAATCCGAAATATCCGCAGTTGTATTATGACAAATACAAATTGGAAAATCCGTATTTGAACGATGAAAAATGGTACCCGAAAGGGGAATAACGCATATGCGTACAGGCAGGGAAAGGAAGGCGCTTTTTCATGGATGAACAGCAGAATACGGCATCGGCGGTAGCGCAAAAACCGCCGGAAAAACCCAAAAAGGCGCTTGTGTGCGGGATTGCCGCGGCGGTTATCCTGCTTGTGGCGGCGGTTGTGCTTTGCGTAATCATTTTGCATAAGAAACCCGTTGACGCGCCGCCGGAAACCACCGCCCCCGTCACGGTCACCGAGACGGAAAACTACCCCGCAGAGCCTGCCGAGGTACAGCCGAAATATCGTGCCGTCTACAATGAAAACAACGATTTTGTCGGCTGGATAACGGTGCCGAACACGGCGATTGACCACCCTGTTTACCAAGGGGAGGACAACGATTTTTATCTGCGCCGCGACGCTAACAAAGAGTATCTGCGCCACGGCAGTATCTTTATGGATTACCGCAACAGCGTTTCCGAATTCAACCGCAACACGATTTTATACGGGCACAATTATCTCGATTCTACCATGTTTTCCGATTTGGAAAAATACAAGGACATTGAATTTTACAAAACCGCGCCCGTGATTACCTTTAACACCATTTACAAGGATTATCAGTGGAAAGTGTTTGCGGTGTTTTTGACCACGGCTTCCCCGGAGCTGGACAACGGCTATGTGTTCAACTACATATATCCGTTTATGACTGAGGAAAACTTTGTGGATTTTATTGACGAGGTGCAAAAACGCAGTCTCTACCGTACGGGTGTGGACATTTTGCCGACCGACAAAATCCTGACGCTTTCCACCTGCACGCGCGATTTGGATTTAAGTGCGAACAAGCAAGAGGACGCACGCTTGGTGGTGATGGCGCGGTTGGTGCGCGACGGCGAGAGCGAAACGGTGCATACCGAGTACGCAACGCTGAACGAAAATCCGAAATATCCGCAGTTGTATTACGATAAATACAACAAGAAAAATCCGTATAAAAACGATGCGAAATGGTACCCGAGAGGTGAACAATAACTATGGCAAAGCATGACGAACAGCAGAACGATGTGCTTTCGTTTGATGAGTTGAAAAAGAAACTCGCTTCCGACGAAAAACCGAATAGCAGTGTGCACGATGTCGACACAGTTGAGGCCCTGCTTTCTTCTTTGCGCGATACCGAAACCCCACCGCCTGCCGCGCCGGCACCCGCCGCCTCTGCCGAAGTGTCGACGCCGCCTACCGAAGCGCCGCAAGAGCCGCCGCAGGAAAGCCGCAGTATTTATGATGATGTTTTGCGTTCTGTTATGGAAACTGCGCCCGAGACGAAAGCCCCGACCGGCAGAAAGAGCAAATTCCTGTCGGAGGGTGACCAATTTGTGGATGTGACCGACAGCTATCACGAATACGCGGATTTGTCCGGCGCCACTTTGCAAGACGACGCCACAGAACCTGCCGCGGTTTCGCAGGCAACCTCGACAGCGGAAAAGCCGCATAAAAGCACAAAGGAATACCGTACCTTTAATGAGATGTTCAAAAGTGCTTTCTTAAAAATCTTCCCGAATAAGCACGACACCGTCGGCGAGGGCATTCGCAAGGTCGTTACGGATTTCGCGGTGGTAACGCTTGCATGCTGCCTTGTGTATTTCGGCGTGTACGGTGTGCAAAGTTATCAGGCAAACAAGCAGAACAAAGAAATCAAGGGGCAAATTATCGACGATAACGGCACTTCTGCGGACGCGGATGTTTGGGCGGAATTCCTGTCGAAATATCCGAACATCAATCTGCCCGAGGGTATGATGGCGAAATATGCGTATCTGTATGCGATTAACCAGGATTTGGTCGGCTGGATTAAAATTCCGAATTCGCTGGTGGATGTGCAGGTTGTGCAAACGGGCGACAACGCCACCTACCTCAAAAAAGATTTCTACGGCAATTACAGTCGCTACGGCTGTCCGTGTATGGATTACCGCAACGACCCGAAATATTTGAACAAAAACACCATTATCTACGGACATCATATGAGCGACGGTTTGGTCTTTGCCGACCTGAAAAAATACAAGACCGTCGAAGGCTATCAAGAGTCCCCTGTGATTGAATTTGATACGCTTTACCGTAGCTATAAATTCAAAATTTACGCGGTGCTCATTACCAACAGTAAGGAAGAGGACGACAACGGGTATATTTTCAACTACACCGTTACGGATTTCGGCTCAAACGACAAGTTTATGGAATACATTGCCGCTGTGGATGAGCGCAAGCTGTATACGACAGGCGTCGATATACAACCGACCGACAAAATTCTGACCTTGCAAACCTGTACTTATGAGTTTTCCGATGCGCGTCTGGTCGTCATCGGCAGAATGCTTCGGGAGAACGAAAGCACCGTCATTGATACGTCGCTTGCCAAGGTAAACGAAAATCCGCGGTATCCGCAAGCATATTATGATAAAAAGGGTATGCAAAACCCCTATGCCGACGCCGCAAAGTGGTCGGTAAACAGCCCTGTGGAAGAACCCCAAGCACAGTAAATTGATTCCGAATAATCGGATTAAGGGATGATGAGAGATATGAATATGAAACTTTTGGCGTTGACCGCTGACCGCGAGCGCGTTTCGGGCTTGCTCGAACGCATTTCGGGTGCGTTGAGCGCGTTTTCAGAGGTTGATACCGCCTTTGTGTGTTTTCCGACGCTCAAAGCGATGCTCCCGCAACTTGCGGAATTTTTGAAAAGTGAAGAATGTATCGTTTTGGCAATCGACAAGGCGAAATACAATTCGGTGCGGGCAAAGCTATGTACGGCGCTGGCACTCCCGACGGTGCAAAACGAGGAAATCTACACGCGCCTGTCGGAAAACACGGGGCTCTCCCCCGAGGAAAAGGTGAAAAACGCCGCTGTGCCCGAAAATGCAGTTTGCTTTCTCACGGAGGACGGTATGTACCCCGGCGTTGCCGTCCGAAAGGGCGCGCAGACGATGGTGTTTTTGCCGCTGGACGAAGAACGGCTCGACCGCATTTTAAAGGCGGGCTTGTTGCCGTATTTGATGCAGAACGCCGTTGTGCCGGCAGACGCGTCGCCCGAAGCGCCGACAACGCCTGTGCAAGAGGAATCCGAGGAGACTTTGCAGGACGCATTCCCCGAAGCGGATGTGATGCAACATACCGTCAACATTTTGCGGGAAACGGGCGCAAAGGTCGCCGTCAGCGGCACGCCGTATGCTGAGGAAATCAAAAAACTCGGCGAAGGCATTGCGGATTTTGACAGCTTTTTCGTATTCACACCCCATGTCGAGGACAAGGGCGATTACAATTTAACCGATTATGTAGCCTTGACCGCCAAAGCGGCAAAAGAGCTTTCCGGCGCACAGTTCGGCGCGTCGATTTCGGAAATCGGCACGGGCGACGGCGGCGAATATATTTGTATTACGGTTGCCGACGACAAAACCGCCGTGGTGCGCAAACTGTACCGCGAGGACGACGAAACCGTGCACGACTTTGTGGCGGACGCCGCCGAGGAGCTTGTGGAGCTTATCGGCGAAAAGGCGGGCGGCAAAGGCGCCGTCGGCATTGAGGTGACAGGTATGGACGCGTCGCCCGAGGCCCCGTCCTTCCTTTCCAAAAAATCGGGCAAAATCACCCTTTCCGTTATCGCGTTGGTGTTGGTGGCGGCCATTACCGTCGGTTGTATTTTCTTTGTGAAGGAAAAGAAAGCGCGCGACGCCGAGCGTGCCGCCGCTTCAACAGAGGCACCCACCACCACGGAGCCGATTTCCGTGGCAGAGCCCGAGCCGGAGCTGGAAACCGTTGTGCTGTCGCAGTTTATGTATAACGAAATGCGCTCCGGTGTGCAGGAGACACCCGCCGTGGTGACCACGCAATCCGCCGCAGGCACGGCGATTGACACCTCCGCACAGGATGCCGATACGACCGAGGAAATCCCCTCTGAAATCATTGTCAACGGCAAAACCCTGGATGCCAAAGAGGCGGTTGCCCGTATGATTGAGGCGGAAGTCGGTGCCGATACCCAGCCCGAGGCGCTCAAAGCGCAGGCGGTTGCCGTATATACCTACTTAAAATATCGCAACACAAATTGGAAAATCACAGGCGTAACGCTTGCGCCCGAGTACAGCGACGAGGTTTACAACGCGGTGCGCGCGGTGTTCGGGGAATATTTACGCTTCGGCGAAGCGGCGGCATTTACGCCGTATTTCAAGCTTTCCGCCGGCAGAACCACCCCTGCCGATATTGTATACGGGCAGAATTTCCCGTATTTGCGCGCGGTGGACTGCGCGACCGATAAAACCAAGGAGGGTTATAAAACCGAGTTGATTTTCTCGGCGGACGATATGAAGGCGATGCTGACGGCATACGATTCGACGCTTACCCTTGCCGAAGACCCTGCGGAATGGGTAAAGGTGCTCAAACATGACGGTGCGGTCAACACAGGCGTCGGCTATGTGGAAACGGTATCCGTCGGTGGCAAGGAAATTTCGGGTATCGAATTCATCGAAAAGGTGATGACGGGCAAAAATCTGTCGTCGCAATGCTTCTTGGTGACATACAGCACACCGACCAATGAATTTACCGTTACGGTGTACGGCAGCGGCTACGGCGTCGGTATGAGCCTTGCGGCGGCGGACAAAATGGCGGCGACGGGCTCCACCTATGCACAAATTCTTTCTAAATTTTACAGCGGTGCACAGTTGACCGCGTAAACGGAAATACAGTCAATTTATCTTCTCAGGGAGGAATGATTTACATGGCAATTTTGGTAACGGGCGGTGCCGGGTTTATCGGCTCGCACACCTGCGTTTCCTTAACGCAGGCAGGGTATGAGGTAATTATCGTCGATAATTACTACAATTCCAGCCCCAAATCACTCGCGCGTATCAACGAGCTTTGCGGCAAGGAACTCAAATTCTATGAGTGCGACATCCGCGACAAAGCGGGGATGGACAAAATTTTCAAGGAGAACAAAATCGAAGCGGTCATTCACTTTGCGGGCTTAAAGGCCGTCGGTGAATCCTGCCGCAAGCCGATTGAATACTATGACAACAACATCGGCGGTACGCTTGTGCTTTGCGATGTGATGCGTCAAAATCACTGCAAAAATATCGTATTCAGCTCGTCGGCGACGGTCTACGGGATGCACAATGTTTCGCCCTTAAAAGAAACGATGCAAACCGGCGGTACCACCAACCCCTACGGCACCACCAAATATATGATTGAAATTATTTTGGAGGATATTTATAAATCCGACAACGAATGGAATGTTACCCTGCTTCGCTATTTCAACCCCATCGGGGCGCACAAAAGCGGCAGAATCGGCGAAAATCCGAACGGCATTCCGAACAATTTGATGCCCTATATTACGCAGGTTGCCATCGGCAAACTGCCTGAGCTTTCGGTGTTCGGGGATGATTACGACACGCCCGACGGCACAGGCGTGCGCGATTACATCCATGTGGTGGATTTGGCAGAGGGCCATGTGAAAGCGCTCGACAACATTTTGGAGGGCAACAAAGGCGTGCAGGTATTCAACCTCGGCACAGGGCACGGATACAGCGTTTTGGATATTGTCAAGGCGTTTGAAAAAGCCAGCGGCAAAAAAGTACCGTACAAAATCGTGGCGCGCCGCCCGGGCGATATTGCCACCTGCTACTCCGACCCCACCAAGGCGAAAGAGGTGCTCGGTTGGGAGGCAAAACGCGACCTTGCCGAAATGTGCGAGGACTCTTGGCGCTGGCAAAGTCAAAATCCCAACGGATTTGAATAAAAAGCAAAAGCCCCTTTTGAAAACGGAAAGGAGTATACAGTATGAAAAAGAAAACCGGTTTGATTGTTTTCGCTGTTGTTTTGGTGCTCGTGATTGCTGTGGTCGGCGGCGGGATTTCCGCCTATAACGAGCTTATTGAAGAGCGCGAAGAGGTCCTGACCGCACAGTCTACGGTCGAAACCTATCTGCAACGCCGTGCGGATTTAATTCCGAATCTTGTCAGCACCGTGAAAGGCTATGCGGCGCACGAGGAAGAGGTCTACACCGCCCTTGCTGACGCGCGCGCGGCGCTTGCGGGCGCAAAAACCGTCGGTGAAATGAACGAGGCAAACGATGCGCTCGATTCTGCCATTTCCCGCTTGCTTGTGGTGGTGGAAAACTACCCTGAATTAAAGGCGGATACGCAGTTTATCAACTTGCAGGACGAATTGGCAGGCAGTGAAAACCGCATTGCGAAAGCGCGGCAGGAATACAACGAGGAAGCAAGAGATTACAATACCGAAATCAAAAAATTCCCGACCTCGGTGATTGCGGGTATGTTCAATTTTGAAGCGGTCGAGTATTTCGAGGCGAGCGAAGAATCGCAAACCGTGCCGAGTGTGGATTTCGGCGCGTAATCGTGCCGCTTTGGGGAGAAAAGACATATGCGAAAACGGATATTTGCAGTCTTTATTACCTGTCTTTTGCTGTGCACCTGCCTCTTGCCCACGGCGGCAAAATCAAAACTGCCTTCGCCGACCGATGCGTTTTTTGTCAATGATTTTGCAAATTGCTTAACTGCCGAGGATGCCGCAGAAATGCAAAGCCTCGGCGAGGCGCTTTACAAAGCGACGGGCGCCCAGGTGGTTGTGGTGACGGTTTCGTCCTTAGACGGCGAGCCGATTGAGGACTACGGCTACGCTTTGGCAAACGAATGGGGCATCGGCGCAGAAAAGGCGGATTCCGGCGTTTTGCTTTTGCTGTCCACAGGCGACCGACAGGTGCGTATTGAGGTTGGCAAAGGCTTAGAGGGGTGTTTGCCCGACGGCAAAACCGGTCGGATTTTAGACACCTACGCCATACCGTATTTAAAAGACAACGATTTTTCCAAAGGACTTTTGGAAGCGTATAAAATTCTGATTAACGAGGTCTACACAGAATACGGGCAAACGCCGTCGGACTATGTGCCGATGGCAGAGGACGATTATGAAAGCGCAGACGACGAAGCGGAGTTTTTCGGCACCATCAGTCTGGTCGGTGCGTTGATTGTCATTGTGATTTTAATTGTCATCAGTATGACGCGCAAAGGCGGCGGCTCGTCGGGGCGCGGCTCGGGCAGGTTCACAGGCACCTATTACGGCGGCTCTGTGGGCGGCGGTTTTTCGGGCGGTTCGTCCCATTCCTCGGGCGGTTTTTCCGGTGGCGGCGGCTTCTCAGGCGGCGGCGGTTCGTTCGGCGGCGGCGGCTCGTCAAGAGGATTTTAGCGCGTACATAGAAACAAAACATTTTCGAACCCGTTTTCATTACAAATCTGTAATGGAAACGGGTGTTGTTTTATGATACAATAGAAATCAGAACCGCGAACGGAGGGAACAGTGTGCAAATATTTGTTTTGGAGGACGACAGCGCTATTGCGCTCGGGCTTTCCTATGCGCTTGAAGGCGAGGGCTACACGGTTACCGTTTGTAAAACCGTGCAGGAAGCATTGGCGACTGTGCAAAGCCGCGATTTTGCGCTGTATATTTTGGACTTAACCCTGCCTGACGGCAGCGGGTATGATGTTTGCCGTGCCGTCAAAGCGAAGGGCGATTTTCCCGTGCTGTTTTTGACCGCGTTTGATGATGAGGTCAATGTGGTGATGGGGTTGGAGCTCGGCGCGGACGATTATATTTCCAAGCCCTTCCGCGTGAAAGAGTTGCAAGCACGCATCAAAAGCGTATTGCGCCGCTATAAAACCGGTACGCCCGACGGTACGGTACAGCTTCGCGACCTCGAAATCCGCACGGGCGAGGCAAAGGTCTATAAAAACGGGACGGAAATTATTTTAACCGCAATGGAATACCGCCTGTTGCTGATCCTTTTGAACAACCGCGGGCGGGTGCTTTCGCGCACGGCACTGCTCGAAAACATTTGGGATGTAGACGGCGATTTTGTCAATGACAACACGCTCACCGTCTATATTAAGCGGTTGCGCGACAAAATCGAGGACAATCCCGACAGTCCGTCGATTATCAAAACCGTTCGGGGGATGGGATATGTGATTGCCGATGATGAACCGCGCGTTTAACCGTTCGGTTATTTTTGCCGCTGTCGTTTTTGCGGTGGCAACGGTGGCTTGTGCATTTTTGGATTGGCGTTGTGCGCTGATTTGCCTTGCGGCGGGGATTTTGTCTGTGCTGCTTTACATTGGTTACACGCAAAAACGCTACCGTGAAATTGTAAAGCTCAATGACTATTTGTCGCGCGTGTGCGCGGGGTTTTATGATTTGGATGTGCAGGACAATGCCGAGGGCGAGCTTTCCGTGTTAAAAAACAATCTTTACAAAATTATGCTGCTTTTGCAGTCGCAAAATGACGCACTCAGAAAGGATAAAACCTATCTTGCCGCCTCGCTTGCAGATATTTCGCACCAACTGAAAACCCCGTTGACCTCTATAACGATGATGTGTGATTTGTTGAAAACCGAAACGGATGCACAAAAACGCAGGCAGTTTACAGATATTATTGAAAGTCAAGCCGCCAAAATGAATTGGTTGATTATTACGCTGTTGAAAATCTCAAAATTAGACGCGGGCACGGCGGAATTTCACACGGACGCGGTATCGATTGGTACGGTGCTCAAAAAAGCCGCAGAACCGTTTTTGGTGACGGCGGATTTGCGCAATATTACGCTGGATTTCAGCGGCGTTTCGGATTTTACCTTTTGCGGTGATGAAAATTGGACGGTTGAAGCCGTCGGCAATATCCTGAAAAACTGTTTGGAGCACATGGGGGACGGCGGCAAACTGACCGTTTCCACCGCGCAAACGGCGGTGTATGACCTTTTGCGGATTGAAGATGACGGTTGCGGCATACCGCCCGCGGATTTGCCGCATATTTTTGAACGGTTTTATCACGGCAAAAATGCCGCAGAGGATAGTGTTGGTATCGGATTGGCGCTTTCCAAAACCGTTTTAAACCGCGAGCACGCCAAAATCGAAGCAACCAGCACTGAGGGCGTCGGCACAGCGTTTACAATTCGGTTTTATAAGACAGTGGTATAAGGTTAAATTGGGGTTTGTAGGGGCAATTTATACGGTAGGGCGGGGGCTTGAATTACTC
>JBJEPU010000200.1:0-5099 GCA_051881395.1 Candidatus Fimenecus sp. | reverse complement strand
GGTGCTGTTTGAGATCCTTCGCTTCGCTCAGGATGACAAATACAAATCCCAATTTGTACAAAATTCCAACCGAGAGGATTGGAAAAAAACACCTATAAAGTAAACCTACGATTTGCGCCGCGTCACACGCGGTTATTTGCCGACGCAGAATTGCGAGAAAATCTCGTTGACAACCGATTCGGTGGCTTTTTCGCCCGTGAGGGCGTCCAAGCTTTCTATCGCCGCGTCAAGGCTCACATTCACCGCGTCACGCGTTAAACCGCTGTCCTGCGCGGTTTTTGCCTCCGCGAGGCTTTCCAACGCCGCCAAACAGCAGGCGTGTTGGCGCTCGTTCATCAGCGTTGCCGCCGACGAGTCAAAATCCGCCGTGCCGAGCACCTCGGCAATCGCTTTTTCCAAATTTTCAACGCCTGTATTTTCTTTTGCGGAAATATAAACCGCTTTATTAAACACTGTGTCTAATAATTTTATGTCCCAAGCGCTTTCCAAGTCCGTTTTGTTCACCACGGCAATCGCTTTTTTGCCTTTGCAAAGGGAAAATAAATCCTCGTCCTCCGCAGTTAGCGGGACGGAATTGTCAAACAGGGCCAAAACAAGCGCGGCGTTTTCTATTCTTTTGCGGGCGCGTTCTACACCGATACGCTCAACGGTGTCTGCGGTGTCGCGCAGTCCCGCCGTATCTGACAGGCGCAAAATCACATCGCCGACCGTGACGGTTTCCTCCACAATGTCGCGCGTGGTGCCCGCAATGTCGGTAACAATCGACTTTTCCGCGCCGACCAAAACATTCATTAAGGTGGATTTGCCGACATTCGGCTTGCCGACAATCGCCGTGTCTACGCCGTTCAAAATCACCTTACCGCTGTCAAAGCGCGCAAGCAAGGCTTGTAAGGCGCGAATGGCTTTGTCAATTGAATGGGCAATCGTGTCGTCGGAAAGGTCTTCAATTTCCTCGTCGGGATAATCGACCCACGCCGCAAGCGACGCGGAAACCGCTTTTAAATCAGCGGAAACGGCGGCGATTTCACGCGAAAGCGCACCTTCTAAGGTGTTAAAGGACGCCGCACGCGCCTGCTCGCCCTGCGCGGAAATCAACTGCATCACCGCCTCGGCTTTTGCTAAATCCAGCTTGCCGTTTAAAAAGGCGCGTTTGGTGAACTCCCCTGCCTCGGCGGGAACGGCGCCGTTTTGGAGTGCCGCGCGCAAAACCTGTTTCGTGACATATAGCCCGCCGTGACACGAAATTTCCACCACATCCTCGCCCGTGTAACTTTTCGGGGCGCGGAACACGGTCGCAATTGCCTCATCCAGCGGTTTTTCGTCTAAAAAGACCGTTCCGAACGCGGCTTTGTAGCCGCTCAGCATGTTTAATTTTAACCCGGATACGGTTTTGAAAATTCTATCGGCTACAAACAGGGCGTTTTCGCCCGAAAT
The DNA here is from genome assembly GCA_051881395.1 of Candidatus Fimenecus sp. Classification (GTDB taxonomy): domain Bacteria; phylum Bacillota; class Clostridia; order Oscillospirales; family Acutalibacteraceae; genus Fimenecus. The sequence continues at coordinate 3,665 of JBJEPU010000200.1, read as the reverse complement.
GCGGACGATGCCGATGCCGCCCGCCGCCTGTCCGGTGGCGATTGCTGCGATGGTGGACATTTTTTCACCTCAAATCAAGGATTTTGTTTCGTGTGGGTGGAGGTTGAGAATGATACATTGGGGTTTGTAGGGGAATTTCGGAACGGTCAAGACCGTTCCCTACGCGCACGAGTTACAAATTGTGCGTAGGGATCGGCGTCTCGGCGCCCCCTACGCTCGCATTGTCATTCTGAGCCGATAGGCGAAGAATCTCGTTTCGAGCAAGATTTACTTTGTGCTATTGGCGATCCTTCGCTTCGCTCAGGATGACAAATACAAATCCAAATTTCCATTCGAGAGGATAAAGTAAAGGTTATCTACCAAGTAACCCTACGATTCGGTGTCGCCTTGCGACAAAAAAGCAGGCGGGGATACCCCGCCTGCCTTACCTTTCACATAAGGACGGTTTATATCGGGGCAAGTTTTCGGGAGTTGTTCCCTTGCGTTGCCCGCTATTGTGCATTTTTGTTTTGGGTTTCTGCCTTCGCTTGTTTTTCCGCCTGTTTTTTGGCTTTGTGGGTTTTCCACGCGGCGCGGACTTCCTTTTCAATCCGCTGCCCGACGATGTTTTCCACCGCCCAGCGGAAAGCCATTTTTTTCAAGAAAAACAGCATACCGTTTCCCCGCCTTTATTCTTCGGTCGGTTCTGCGTCCTTTTTGACTTCGATTTTGCCGTAGCGCGAAACGCCTGCGGCATCGCTGTGCTTTTCACGGTCCGCCGCAATTTCGGGCACATACGGCTCGCGTTTCGGTCTATCGTGACGGTCACGGCGGTCGCGTCGGTCATTTCTGCGATACTCGCCCTTGTCGCCTTTCTGATTTCTCGGCGCGTTTTCGGGCGCGATAATCACGCGGCGGTCTAAATCCACACCGGTGGAATACGAGGTTACGCCTTCAATACCCTGAATGGCGGTGTGAATAATGCGGCGTTCATACGGATTCATCGGCTCTAAATGCACGCTTCTGCCGGTACGCAAGGCACGCGCGGCGTCCTTTTTCGCAAGCGCAATCAAAGCGGCTTCGCGCTTTTCGCGGTAATTGCCGACATTGATAGATACGCGGCGGTAGCCCTGATGGCCTTTATTTTCAACCATTCGCGCAAGGTACTGAATCGCGTCGAGTGTTTCGCCGCGGCGGCCGATGACAATGCCGTAATCCTCGCCGCAGTCGAGTTCAAAGAGAACCTCGTCCTCTGCTTCGTACGCCTGAATTTTGCATTCTGCAAGCCCCAAGCCTTTGACCACGGACGCAATGTACTGCGCGGTTTCTTCGTGCGCGTCAGACGGCTTGAACTCGGGTTTTTCTGTTTTTTGAGCTTCGGCGGGTTTATCCGCTTTCGGCTTATTGTCTTTTTTCGGGGCGGATTTTTCCGCTTTCGGGGCGGGCTTTTGCTCTTTTTTCGCCTTTTCTTTCTTTGCGGGTGCGTCGGGCACCTCTACCGACACCTTGACTTCGGCAGGTGAACCGCCGAACAGCCCCAAAATCTTTTTCGTCGGCATTTTTAACACTTCATAGTGAAAATCGTCGTCCTCGGTAAGCCCGAGTTCCAGCATTGCCGCGGCTTTGGCTTCCTCAATGGTGGAAGCGGACTTAATTACTTCTTTCGTCATTGAAAAAATCTCCTTATTTGTCGGCTGCGTCTTTCAGTTCCTTGATTTTTTTGGTATTTTCCTCTTTGGACCGACGGTAGACGGTTTCCTCCACCATCACACGCGCAAGCACTTTTTTCGGCGCATAGATATGGTTTAAAATCACCATTTGGATAAACGAAATACCAACGGACATAATCGTGTAAATCCCAACGCTTATCGGGAACATAAAGCCGAACACAATTTGCATAATCGGCATATACAGCGTCATACAGCCCATCATCGGGTTTTTGCCCATTTCGGGGTTGGTCTTTTTCTGCCGATATTGGGAGTACAGGCTCATGGCAAGCGCGATAAGCCCCGAAACAATCGGCACAATCCAATAAATGCTCGGGTCTTTGTAGCTCGGGGTGACCGATAAATCCATGCCGAACAGGGAGAAATGGTCAAAAAACACTTGGATCTTTGTAATCATTTCGTCTGTAAGTCCCGCGATAGAGGATTTGTCCATTTCTGAAAAATGCTCTAACGCATACAACTCCATACGGTAGGAATTGTTTTGCGCCGCCGTCACAAACGGCTCTGCGGCCGCTTTCAGGGCGGTTACGACCTCCGTCGGCAAACGCAACACCATCGAAAACGGGTGGTAGTTCACCTGAAAAAGCCCAATCATAATCGGGAGCTGAATGAGCGTGGGCAGGCAGCCCGAGGTCATTGCGGAAGTGCCCTCACGCTGATACAGCGCCTGGGTTTCCTCCTGAATTTTTTGTTGGTTGCCTTCATATTTCTTTTGAATGCGGCGCAGTTTGGGCTGCAATCTTGCTTGCTTTGCCATCCCTTTTTGCTGGCTGATTGCCGAGGGCAAAAGGCAAAGGCGCACAATGACGGTCAAGCAGAAAATCGAGAGCAGGTAGTTGCCCGTCATTGCATAGAACAGGGAAATCACCCAACCGAAGGGGATGCCCAAAATTTCATACAGTCTTGCCATGTATTTCCTCCGAACCAAGGCTTATTTGCCTTGTTCTGTATGGTTTTTTTCTCTTTTTTCGGGGACCGGGTCATAGCCGCCCGGCCAAAGCGGATTGCACCGCAACAGTCGCCATGTTCCCAGTAAACCGCCTCTAATGAGCCCAAACCGTTCAATCGCCGTCAGCATATACTGCGAGCAGGTTGGGTAATATCGACACCGCGGCGGAAAAAGCGGCGAAATCCTTCGCTGATAAAATCGGATACACTTTATCGCAAATTCTTTCATATTTCAATGGCACCCGCTTTTTGAAGTAGTTTTTGCATAATGCATTGTATTTCGGTGCTCTTTAAATCTTTGGTTTTGCTGCGCGCGACGAATACAAAATCGTAATTGCCGCGAACGGATGGCTCCAATGCCGAGTAAGCGGCGCGAATAACGCGCTTACAGCGATTACGGCAAACGGCGTTGCCGAGTTTTTTGCTGACGGTTATGCCGATACGACAAATTCCCGCACGGTTTTTTTGAACATAAACAACCAGTGCAGGATTTGTATAGGATTTGCCGCGGTGATAGAGCCGCAAAAAATCCCCGTTTCGGTTTAAAGTGACCGTATTTTTCAAAACAGCGCCGCCTGACTTTGCTTAGTAAGAAAGCTGCTTTCTGCCCTTGCTTCTGCGGCGGGCGAGAACTTTTCTGCCGTTTCTGGTAGCCATTCTTTTACGGAAGCCGTGTTCCATTTTGCGATGACGCTTTTTCGGCTGGTAGGTTCTTTTCATCGAATTCATCCTCCGTTCCTGTTGAAAATAAATCTGCGAGTAGACATTATATACTAATTTTGCACGCTTTGTCAATGTTTTTGTGATTTTTCGGGCGGTTTTTTCCGCCTGCAAAATCTGCCACGCCATAGGTTGTGGACAACCGTTTTGTAAGAACAAGATTTTGTGCGTGGGGATTTTTGGTTGTTCTTCTGCATGAAGGGAAGAAGGACAAATTAGGGTTTGTATATCTAATTGTAGGGGCGGGCACCGCGTAGGGACGGGCGTCCCCGCCCGTCCGTAGATTTTGAT
>JBJEPU010000199.1:0-5108 GCA_051881395.1 Candidatus Fimenecus sp. | reverse complement strand
TGTGCTAAAATAAAACAAAATTATTTTAGAAATTACAGCATACCTTTGCAAATACAAAAAAACAGAGCCTGCAAGCAGACTCTGTAACGCATACACTATGCGGCCGCACAAGCGGCGATTGGAATAAATTCGTATTTGAACTCGTAGTGTAATCTCTTTGGTAGTCATTGAGATTGTCTGTATTATAAACAAACGAAATCCGTTTGTCAAGAGATAGAAAGGAAATTTTTTATGGAAAAGGCAAAAAAAGCGCAGGACTATTTTCTCGGCTTGGATATGGGCACGGATTCTTTGGGCTGGGCAGTGACCGACACAGCCTACAACCTATTGAAAACCGGCGGCAAGGCGATGTGGGGCGTGCACTTGTTTGACAGCGGCAAAACCGCCGAAGAACGCCGCGCTTTTCGCACGGCGCGCCGCCGTACCGAGCGCAACCGCCAACGCATAGAACTCTTGCGGGAATTGTTTTCCGAGGAGATTTGCAAAGTGGATGAAAATTTCTTTGCTCGTTTAGATGAAAGCAAGTTTTACGAAGAGGACAAGCGCGTTGCCGGGAAATACACGCTGTTTAATGATGTTACATATACGGATAAAGAATATCACCGCGATTATCCGACAATTTACCATTTACGCAGTGCTATGCTGCACAGTGACGAACAATTCGACATTCGTTTGCTGTATCTCGCCATAGCACACATTTTAAAGCACCGCGGACATTTTCTGATGGAAGGGCAGACTTTGGAGCGTGCAACGGATTTTGCCCCGATATTTGCCGATTTGATGAACGCGTTGGAAGATGCTGACATCTCCGTTTCTTGTTCGGACAGTCAGGCGGTTGCCGATGTTCTGAAAGATAAATCTATAACCGTTACGGACAAAAAACGCACCTTGTATGCTTTGTTCGGGGCAACCGAAAAACAGCAAAAATCCGTTTGCGACGCACTTGCGGGCGGCAGTGTAAAACTTTCCGTTCTGTTTGCCGATGAAAGTTTAGACGATTGCGAAGTGCCGAAATTTGATTTCAAAGGCGGCATAGAGGACAAAGAAGCACAGTTGGAATCTGCTTTACAGGACAGAATGGTTTTACTTTTAAAACTGAAAGCGGTCTACGATTGGTCTGTCCTTGCCGATGTGTTAGACGGGCACGAATACCTTTCCGATGCGAAAGTCGCAACCTACGAGCAACACAAAAACGATTTGAAAGTCCTGCGCGCGGTTTTCCGCAAATATGCCCCGAACGAATACAATAAAATGTTCCGCAGTGATCAAGAAAAATGCAACTATTGCGCTTATACCGGGCATCCTTCTAAAAAAGGAGAAGCGGTCGTTGACAAGCGGAATGTGCTTCAGGAGGATTTCTGTAAATTTGCCTTAAAACTGTTAGGCGATTTTACGCCTGCAACACCTGCGGAAACAGATTTAAAAGCCAAACTGCAAGCAGGGACGGCTCTGCCGAAACAAGCGACCAAAGACAACAGCGTGTTGCCCTATCAAATTCATTTGCGCGAGTTGCAGGTTATTTTAGACCATTCAAAACAGCACTATGCCTTTTTAAATACGGAGCAAGACGGCACAACGGTTGCCGATAAAATCATAAAACTGATGACCTTCCGTATTCCGTATTATGTCGGGCCTTTAAATCTGACGCATGACAATGCTTGGATTGTGCGTAAGGAGACGGGGAAAATCTACCCGTGGAATTTCGACGACAAGGTAGACAAAATCAAAAGCGCCGAGCAGTTTATTCAGCGCATGACCAATTTCTGTACCTATTTGGTCGGCGAAAAGGTGTTGCCGAAAGAGTCCGTTCTATACAGTAAATTCGTGATATACAACCAATTAAACTCGATTTCCGTGGACGGTCAAAAACTGCCGCCTGCATTGAAAAATGCATTGTTTCAAGATTTGTTCTTGCAAACCGATCGTGCGCAAAAGGTTACTGTCAAGAGAATTCAAAATTATTTGGTTTCCAAAGGATATTGCGAAAAGTCGGCTGAAATTACGGGCTTAGACGGTGAAGTCCGCGGTACGATGAAATCGTATATTGAACTGCGCAAAATCTTGGGGGATAAAGTAAACGATACTCAAATGACCGAGGAAATCATCTATCAAATCACCGTGCTCGGCGAGTCGAAAACACTGTTGCAGGTGTTTTTACAGCGGACCTTCGGTGACCGTTTAAGCGCGGAAGAAATGCACAATTTGCTGCGGCTCAATTACAGCGGCTGGGGCAATCTTTCCGAGACTTTCTTAACGGGAATTTATCATATAGACAAAGCGACGGGGGAAGCCGTCAGTATTCTCTCTGCACTGGAAAATACAACCGATAACTTAATGCAGTTGTTAAGCGGTAAATACGGCTTTACCGATGCGGTCAATTTGTTTAACGCCGACAAAAACGGACAGATTACCGCGGCGAATGCCGGGCAAGCCGTAGACGAATTGGCGGTTTCGCCTGCGGTAAAACGCAGTATTCGCCGCACGCTTGCCGTTATCAAAGAAATCACAAAGGTGATGGGGCACGCGCCGAAACGCATCTTTTTGGAGGTTGCCCGCGGCCCGGCGGAAAGCCAAAAAAATCAGCGGACACAATCCAGAAAGCAGGCCCTTTTGGAATGCTATGCCGCCTGTAAAAAAGAGGAACCGGCACTTTGTGAAGCGTTGCAAAACACGGAGGAAGGCACACTGCGTAAAGACAAACTGTATCTGTATTATACACAACTCGGTCGTTGTATGTACAGCGGTGAGCCGATTGATTTGGCGGATTTGTACGATGATAACAAATATGATATTGACCACATTTACCCCCAGTCTAAAACCAAAGATGACAGTTTGCAAAACCGTGTGCTTGTCAAACGAGTGCTGAATGATAACAAAAGTGATACCTATCCGTTGCCGTCCTCTATGCGCAATGCGAAAACGATTGCGCTTTGGAAACATTTATTGGACTTAAACCTCATTTCCAAAGAAAAATACTATCGCTTAATGCGTACCACGCCGCTTTCGGCAGAGGAATTGGCAGGCTTTATCGCGCGGCAGTTGGTGGAAACCCGCCAATCCTCCAAGGCAACGGCGCAACTGTTGGGGGAATTGTATCCGAACAGCGAAGTTGTGTACTCCAAAGCAAAAAATGTTTCGGATTTTCGTCAGGAATACGGTTTCGTAAAATGCCGCAGTGTCAACGATTATCATCACGCAAAAGATGCTTATCTCAATATTGTTGTCGGCAATGTATATCATTTGAAATTTACAAAAAACCCTGCCTTGTTTATTAAAAACGGGGAAACATACAGTTTGAATCGCGTATTTGATTACCCCGTACAACGCGGCGGGGAAATTGCTTGGTTACCCGACGGCAGTTATATTGCCACTGTTCGCAAAACGATGGCAAAAAACAATATTTTGTTTACGCGCTATGCAACCGAGCAAAAAGGGGCGTTTTTTGACCAACAACCCGTCAAAAAAGGTAGCGGACAAATGCCGTTGAAAACCGGTGACCCGCGGCTTGCCGATTTCCAAAAACACGGCGGTTATAACAGCGTAAAAGGTGCGTATTTTGCTTTGGTGCGTCACACGGTAAAAGGAAAACGGGTAAAAACCTTTGAAAGTGTACCCGTGTATAAAGCAAAGTATTTTGAACAGCACCCGGAAGCGTTACTGCCGTATTTTGCCGGAACCTTGCAAGACCCCGAAATTCTGTTGCCGAAGGTCAAAATCAACACACTGTTTTCGGTAGACGGCTTTAAGATGCATTTATCGGGTAGGTCTAACGGAAGGCTGATCTTCAAAAATGCCAATCAACTTGTGCTGTCCGAACAGCAATATGCCTATTTCCATCGGATTGACAAGTGGATCGAGCAAAACAAGAAATACAAATCCATTCAGCCGATTTCATATTTGCGAAATCTTACAAAAGAGGATAATTTGGAGATTTACGATACGCTGTATCAAAAATTGCGGGATACGGTTTATCATAAAAGATTATCCGCACAAGTGGAAACACTTGAAAAATGCCGAGAAAAGTTTTTGCTGTTGACATTGGAGGAGCAATGCATCTTTTTATCCAATGTATTACATCTTTTCCAATGTAACGCAACGTCCGCAGATTTAACACTTTGCGACGGCGTTAGCGGTGCTGGCAGTTTGAAAATGAACAACGATATTACAAAACTAACAGACATTAAGTTGATTTTCCAATCCGTTACGGGACTGTTTGAAAACGAATTGGATTTGGCATCGTTATGAGTTGGCGGATTGTCGAAATCACCAAACGGGCAAAGTTAGACTGCAAACTCAACTATTTGGTGATACGCAGTGACGAAACAGTCAAAATCCACCTTTCCGAAATCTATATGTTACTCGTTGAAAGCACAGCGGTGTCGCTGACAGCGGCACTGCTGTGTGAACTCAACAAACGCAAAATCAAGGTGATTTTCTGCGACGAAAAGCGAAGTCCCGATACACAACTGATGCCCTATTACGGCAGTCACGATACCAGCGCCAAGGTGCGCAGTCAAATTGCGTGGCCTGCGGACCTAAAAAGTGCGGTTTGGACGGAAATTGTGACCGAAAAAATCCGCCAGCAGGCGATTTTGCTCGAAGAACTGCAAAAGCCCGAAAGCGAAATGCTGCGCGGGTATATCGAGCAAATCGAATTTAACGATGCCACCAACCGTGAAGGGCACGCCGCCAAAGTGTATTTTAACAGCCTGTTTGGAAAAACCTTTACCCGTAATGACGATTGCCCCGTGAACAAAGCCTTAAATTACGGGTACGGGCTTTTGCTGTCCACCTTTAATCGGGAGATTGCGGCAATGGGGTACCTGACGCAACTCGGGCTCTTTCACGACAACCAATTCAATTTTTACAATTTAAGCAGTGACTTCATGGAGCCGTTCCGCCCGCTTGTGGACCGGCGCGTGGCGCGTTTGCAACCGACGGAGTTTGGGCATAACGAAAAAGTGTGGCTACTGGATTTACTGAATACGGAAATCTTGATACAAAATAAAATGCAAACAACCACCGCCGCCGTGCGCATCTATTGCAAATCGGTGTTCGATGCGTTGGAAAGCGGCGATTTAACGCTTATACGGTTTTACAGAAATGAG
>JBJEPU010000198.1:0-5151 GCA_051881395.1 Candidatus Fimenecus sp. | reverse complement strand
ACTCCAAGCATTTTTGATGCTTTGCAGTTTATCGTGTGCAGATTTGGTCTTAATCAAGGCAAAAACGCAGTTAATCCTTTCGGATTAACGAGTATTTTAACGAAGAGTAAGGGCAAATCCGCCACGAGAAACCGTGGTTCGGATTATAACCGTTACCCTAAGGTTGGCAAACTCGCCGAGTTGGTCGTAATAATCCAAAATATTTTGGAAATATTGCGACCGTACCAAAACAATCGCCAAAATACATACCACCAGAATCGGAATCACCGTGCCTAAAATTTTGGAGAGCAACATACGCCGTTGCATTTTGTGAAGTTTTTGCTCCAAAGCCGTGACGCGAGCTTCCAACTCCGCCGTTTTTTCCGCTTCGCTTTGCGCGGCAGCCACCGGCGCGGGTACGGGTATCACCGGTGCGGCGGAGTCCGTTTGCGGACGCGGAATATCGTTTTGATAGCAAATCCGCGTCAGTGCCGCCGTCACCTCGTCCGTGCGCACGCCTTTGGTATCCACCTGCAAAATACTTTGCAGCCAATCACTGTTTTGCGCGGGATTCTTTACCGCTTGCTCCAACTGCTTGCGGCAATAGGGGCAAGCGTGTACCGACAGGCCCTCAAACGAAATGACATCTAAATCCATTTGCGCGGTGCGATTGCCGCACAGCGCGCACCGTTCATCCATCAAATTACAATCCCTTTGCCGACGAATACCGGGTAGTTATCCGCGCCCGAAAGGGTCTTGTTCGGGGTGATGGCAACGCTCTTATCGGTAATCGTATAATTGAGCGTTGCGCCCGTTGCGACAAAACTGCCCTGCATCAAAATGGAGTTTTTCACCACCGCACCTTTTTCGACGCGCACGCCGCGGAACAATATCGAATTTTCCACCTCGCCGTCAATGATACAACCGCTGGCAATCAGCGAGTTTTTAACGGTGGAGCCGAGCCCGTAAATCGCGGGCATATCGTCGCGCACCTTGGTGTAAACGGGTCTGTCGGGATTAAACAGTTCCGCACAGTTCGCGGGGTCTAACAGCTCCATACTCACCTTGAAATAGTCGGCAAGCGAGTCAATCGTGCGGGCAAAGCCCGTGACGGGGAACCCGAAAATCCGCAATTTCTGCGTGTTGCCCTGCATAATGTCGCGTTCAAACGATTCCTGATTCAAACTGACGCTTTCATTGACAAGTCGCTGTAAAAGCGAACGCTTCATCAAAATCATATTGAGGGAATAATCCACCTCGCCCGTGGTGTTCGGAGAAAGCGCAATGCGCTCGACGCGGTTGTCGCCGTTCAAATCGAGCTGCATAATATTGTCGAGCTTCGGCAATATACCGTGCTTGCAGACCACGGAAATATCGGCGTTATTATCGGTGTGGAACTGCATCAGCTCCGCAATGTCCAAATTCAGCACAACATTGCAGTCGGACAGCAGAACGTATTCCTCATTCGAGCGCGCGATAAAGCCCATTACGCCGCGCAACATTTCTACGCGGTTGGTGTAAGTGCCCGTGTTGCCCGCCGAGGAAAACGGCGGCAAAATGAACATACCCTCGGTTTTTCTCGACAAATCCCACGGCTTGCCCGTGCCGAGATGGTCCATTAAGGATTGATAATTGCTTTTGGTAATCACGCCGACTTTTTCAATGCCACTGTTGACCATATTCGACAGCGCAAAGTCAATTAAGCGGTAGCGCCCGGCGAACGGCACGGAACCCATGGTGCGAAGCCCCGTAATTTCGCTGAGGCACTCGTCATACTTATTGGAATAAATAATACCTAAAATATTGTTGCCCGTCATTGTCCTTACGCCTCCTCTACATCCGTGTCAACCATGGCTTTCGGTGCAACGCGCGCGCCTTTATGCACGGTCACGCCCGCGCCGACCACCGCAACGCCCCAATCTTCGATATTCTGCATATCCTCGGGGCGTTCGCCGACCACGGCGTTTTCCTCTATCACGGCGTTTTCGGCGACGATGGCATACTGCACCACCGCGCCCGCTTTAATCACCGTACCGGGCATCACAATGGAGTCGCGCACCACGGCGCCCGCCTCCACGGTGACATTGTGGAACAAAATGGAGAAATCCAATTCACCGTAGACTTGTGAGCCCTCGCCAATCATCGAGTTTTGCACGGTGGCGGTCGGCGCCACATAATGCGGCGGCGCGGTCGGCGTTTTGGAGTAAATTTTCCAAGTCGGGTCGGACAAATCCAAATCCACCTTCGGATTTAACAGGTCCAAATTCGCTTCCCAAAGGCTGTCAATCGTGCCGACATCTTTCCAGTAGCCGTCAAACAGATAGGCATACATTCTTTCCCCTGCACTGTGCATGGCGGGAATGACATCATGCCCGAAGTCGTTCGAGGAATTGGGATTTGCTTCATCGTCAATCAAATACTGCCGCAGCTTGCTCCAAGTGAATATGTAAACGCCCATAGACGCTTTATTGCTGCGCGGATTTTTCGGTTTTTCCTCAAATTCGGTGATTTTGTTGTCCTCGTCCACAAGCATCAAGCCGAAGCGCGAAGCCTCCTCCCACGGGACTTCGAGCATCGCAATGGTGCAGGCGGCGTCTTTTTCCTTATGATACGCGAGCATTTTGGAATAATCCATTTTATAAATATGGTCGCCCGACAAAATCGCCACATATTCGGGATTGTAACGGTCAATAAAGGTAATATTCTGATAAATGGCGTTTGCCGTGCCCTTATACCACTCCGAGCCCTTAATCTGCTGATAGGGCGAGAGAATATGTACGCCGCCGTTGGCGCGGTCCAAATCCCACGGCTGCCCGTTGCCGATATAATCGTTTAATTCGAGGGGCTGATACTGCGTCAGAACACCGACGGTGGAAATGCCCGAATTCACACAGTTGGAAAGCGGGAAGTCGATAATTCTGTATTTGCCGCCGTAGGGAACGGCGGGTTTTGCAATGTTCTTTGTGAGAATGCCCAGGCGCGAGCCCTGCCCGCCTGCAAGCAACATTGCAATGCACTCCATTTTGCGTGCCATAAAGTTTTGCCTCCTTATGAGAATTTAAAACACAGGAATACAGTTTACCGCGTTTTCTTTAAATAGATTGTCGAAAGCGGCGGTAAATCCAAAGAAATACTTTGCTCGAAGCCGTGCATATTGATTGCCTCGGCTTTGATTTTGTCTTTATCGCCGCGCCCCTCGCCGCCGAACGCGGTATCGTCGGAATTAAAGAACACCTTATAATTCCCCTTCTTCGGCACGCCGATACGGTAATCGGTGCGCTCGACATTGGTGAAATTGCAAACGGCGATCATTTCCTTGCCGCTTTCGTCAATGCGGCGGAACGCAATGACGGAATTGTCCTTATCGTCAGAGGAAATCCACGAGAAGCCCTCCCACGAATCGTCTACTTCCCACATCGGCTTGGTCTTTTTGTAGAGCAAGTTGATTTCGCGGAAATAATTTTGCAGTGCACGGTGTTGCGGGTAGTCAAGCAACAGCCAGTCCAAGCCCTGCTCGTAATTCCACTCAATAAACTGCCCGAACTCCTGCCCCATAAACATCAGTTTTTTGCCGGGGTGCGCCATCATATAGCCGACGAATGCGCGCACGCCTGCGAATTTTTCCTCGTACGTGCCGGGCATTTTGTCAATCAGTGACTTTTTGCCGTGCACCACCTCATCGTGCGAAATCGGCAAGACGAAGTTTTCGGAAAATGCATAAAACAGCGAAAATGTGATGCAATCATGGTTGTATTTGCGGAAGAAGCCGTCCAAGGAGAAATAGCGCAGAATGTCGTTCATCCAGCCCATATTCCACTTGAAGTTAAAGCCCAAACCGCCCATAAACACAGGCTTTGACACCATCGGCCAGGCGGTACTTTCCTCGGCAATCATTAAGGCGTACGGGTAATCGCGGAAAATGTTTTGGTTGAGCTTTTGCAAAAACTCGACCGCCTCCAAATTCTCGTTCCCGCCGTTTTTGTTGGCAATCCACTGCCCGTCATCACGGTCATAGTCGAGATACAGCATCGACGCCACCGCGTCAATACGCAAGCCATCCACATGAAATTCGCGCAGCCAGAACACCGCACTCGACATTAAGAAGGAGCGAACTTCGTTTCTGCCGTAGTCGAACACGCGCGTGCCCCATGCATAATGCTCGCCCTTGCGTGGGTCGGGGTATTCATACAGCGGCTCGCCGTCAAATTCATAAAGGCCGTGCGCGTCTTTCGGGAAGTGGGCGGGCACCCAATCCAAAATCACGCCGAGTCCCGCATTGTGGCAGGTGTCGATTAAGTACATCAAATCCGCCGGCGTACCGTAGCGCGAGGTGGCGGCAAAATACCCCGTCACCTGATAGCCCCACGAGCCGTCATACGGATATTCCGTCAAGGGCATAAACTCAATGTGCGTATAGCCCATTTTTTTGACATACGGCACCAATTCATCGGCAAGCGCGCGATAGGAATAGAAATTGCCGTCGGGATATTGCTTCCACGAACCCGCGTGGATTTCGTAAATATTGACGGGCGATTTATACACATTCTGCTTGCCGCGCGCGGCGCACCAATCGCCGTCCGTCCATTCGTAGCAATTTTCCAACTCGTAATATTTGGTCGCCGTGCCCGGGCGCGTTTCCATATGCACGCCGTAGGGGTCGCATTTCATGGTCACCTTGCCGTTTTTGGAGACGATGCGGTATTTGTAAATCGCATACGGCGCCATCTCGGGCAAGGTGAGTTCCCAAACGCCGTCGCTGTCCGGCACATAGTGCATGACCGCATCGTTTTCGTTCCATTCGTTAAAATCACCGACCACGCTCACAGAAGCGGCGTGCGGCGCCCACACACGGAATGTAACGCCCGCGGGGGATTTATGTGCGCCGAAATATTCGTATGCACGCGCGTTGCTACCCTCATGGAACAGGTACAGCGGCACCTCGTGCTCACTTTTCGGCTTTTTGTTTGTTTGTTTCGGCATAAATATAACCTCTTTATAAACTCAGAAAAGCAGCGCTTTTCCTCCTATATACCCGTATTTTAACAAAGGCGGGTTTATTTTGCAAGTGGTTTTTGACATTTTTATCAAAATTTTCAAAACGCGCCTTACAGCCGTTTGTGCACTTTGTTACAAAATTCACGAGATTTTTGACACATTTCCGCAGAAACCGCG
>JBJEPU010000197.1:0-5289 GCA_051881395.1 Candidatus Fimenecus sp. | reverse complement strand
CGTCAAGCCTTTACAGAATCGGGCAGACGGCGCACCACGGCGTGCAGGCGGCACGCGAAACGGTCGCCAAGGTCTTAAACGCCGAGACAAACGAAATTTATTTTACTTCGGGCGGCAGTGAGGCGGACAACTGGGCGATTAAAGGGGCCGCCGAGTTGATGGCGAAAAAAGGCAAAAAACACATTATCACCACGAGTTTTGAGCACCACGCGGTGCTTCATACGGTGAAACGGTTAGAGCAGTACGGCTTTGAAATCACCTATCTGCCCGTTTACGAAAACGGCATTGTGAAAGTCGAAGATGTCAAAAACGCCATTCGCGAGGATACGGCGCTTGTCACCGTGATGTACGCGAACAACGAAATCGGCACGATTCAGCCCATCGCCGAAATCGGCGCGGTTTGCCATGAAAAAGGCGTGCTTTTCCACACAGACGCCGTCCAGGCGGCAGGGCATTTGCCGATTGATGTCAAAGCGCAGAACATTGATATGTTGTCGATGTCAGCGCACAAATTCCACGGACCGAAGGGTATCGGCGCACTGTATTGCCGACAGGGCATTCGCCTGCCGAATTTAATCGAGGGCGGCGGCCAAGAGCGAGGCAGACGCGCGGGCACCGAGGCGGTTTACGCTATGGCGGGTATGGCGGCGGCACTCAAAGAAGCGAACGACAACCTTGCGGAAAATACCGAAAAGGTCACGGCGCTTCGCGACCGCTTAATTGACGGGCTTTTGAAAATTGACAGCAGCCGCTTAAACGGCGACCGTGAAAAACGCCTGCCCGGCAATGTGAACATCAGCTTTGAGGGCGTCGAGGGCGAATCGTTGCTTTTATATCTCGATATGAAAGGCATTTCCGCCTCGTCCGGCTCGGCGTGCACTTCGGGCTCACTTGACCCGAGCCATGTATTGCTTGCCATCGGTTTGCCGCACGAGGTCGCACACGGCTCTTTGCGCTTGTCGCTTTGCGAAACCAACACAGAGGAAGAAATTGACTATATTATTTCCTGCGTACCCGAAATCATTGAACGGTTGCGCAGTATGTCCCCGCTGTGGGAGAGAATTCAGAAGGAAAGAGGTCTTGCATAATGGAATACAGCGAGAAGGTAATGGAGCATTTCGCCACGCCCCACAATGTCGGCAAAATTGAGGACGCGGACGGTATCGGCGAGGTCGGCAACGCGAAATGCGGCGATATTATGAAAATGTATATCAAGGTGCAGGACGGCATCATCACCGATGTGAAGTTCAACACCTACGGCTGTGCGTCGGCGATTGCGACCAGCTCGATGGCGACGGATATGATTAAAGGCAAGCCGATTGAAGACGCACTGAAACTTACCAACCAAGCGGTTGTCGAGGCGCTCGACGGTCTGCCGGCGGTGAAAATTCACTGCTCTGTGCTCGCCGAAGAGGCAATTAAAGCCGCAGTCAAGGATTATTATGACAAAAACGGGATTTCGTATGACCCTGCGCTGTTTAAAGAGGACAGTTGCCATTACGAGCACCACCACGCGGAATAATCCAAAAAAACAAGCCGATAACGCACGCGCGCTGTCGGCTTTTACTTTTTTAGTTCAAAAACGAAACACAGCAAAAAAAGTCGAGAAAATTTTTTCGGACTCCGATATACTCTGTGTTGTAAGGCGGTGCGAGAATGAACGAGCAAATTGAAGCAGTGCAAAAAATGCAGGACTACATTGAAACGCATTTGGACACGGAAATCACCCTGGCAGATTTGTCACGCGTGTCGCTGTTTTCGCCGTGGTATGCGTATCGGCTGTTTAAAACTTACACGGGGCTGACACCTGCGGAATATATCCGACGGTTGCGGCTTTCACAGTCCGCCAAGCGGTTGAAAACAGAGCATTGCCGCGTGTTGGACGCGGCGCTCGATACGGGATTTTCGAGCGTAGACGGATTTCAGCGTGCGTTTTTCAAAGAATTCGGCTGTAACCCTGCACAGTATGCCCGCGAAAAAATGCCGATTCCGCTTTTCGTGCCTTACGGTGTCAAATTCAGAGCGTTAAAAAAGGAGAAGAAAACAATGGAAAATGTGCAAAGCGTATTCGTACAACTGCAAAGAAAGCCTGAACGGAAAGTGCTTGTCAAACGCGGCGTCGCGGCAGAGGACTATTTCGCGTATTGCGAAGAAGTCGGCTGTGATGTGTGGGGGTTGCTTACGAGTATGGACTCCCTGTGCGGCGAGCCGGTATGCCTGTGGTTGCCGAAACAGTACAAAATCCCGAACACTTCCACCTATGTGCAAGGTGTCGAGGTGGGTTGTGATTATAATGGCATAATACCCGACGGGTTTGATGTGATAACTTTGCCCGAAGCGGAATATTTGGTGTTTCAGGGCGAGCCGTTCGAGGAGGAGACCTACTGCGACGCGATTGACGCGGTGCAAAGCGCGATGGAAAAATATGACCCCGCGGTGATAGGATACCGCTGGGATGACGAAAATCCGCGCATGCAGTTAGAACCGCGCGGCGAACGCGGATATATCGAGCTGCGTGCCGTCCGCCCGTTGGAAAAGAAAAACGAGAAGTAACAAAAAATCAAGACCGGCCAAAAACACCCGCGCAGAGTTTATACACTGCGCGGGTGTTCCTATTTTACAGAGCAAATTGTGTAGGGAACTCGTAGCATGCCGCAAAATAAAGAATTGTCATTCTGAACGAAGTGAAGAATCTCCACAAATCAACTATGTCGAACAGAGATTCTTCGGCTATCGCCTCAGAATGACAATCGTATTACTGTGCGAAACAACCTCTACGCATATCTGCTTCTACTCCGCCGCAACGCTTTGCGGGTCATCGGGCAACTCTTCTTTCGGGTCGCCGGTGGTTACCGCCTGCTGGGTTTCGCCTGCGTTACAGCGTTCCACAATCGCAAACAGCATGGTCACAATCAAAAGGTAGGGTATCGGGCTGAAAATACCGGGGTTGACAAGCGACATCAATTCAAGGCTTATGTATGCCAGAAATACCGTCATATTAAACATGGTCGCCTTGCGCCACAACAGGACAATGCGGCAGACGAATTGGTAAATATACGCCACAATGCCGACAATGCCGAAGCTCGCGGCAATTTGAATCGGCTCGCAATGATACCACGCAATCGAAAAATCCGCGCCCGCGTACACATCACGGTTGCCCATATAGCCAATTCCCGTGCCGAAAATGGGGTTGTTGAGGAAATCCTCAATCCCGCGTTTGTATTGGTAATAGCGCACCTCTTGCTGTTCGCCGATGAGCACGCCGTTAATCGCGGACAACAGACGGTCAAAGGTCGAGCCGAAAAAGGAGAAGAATTCCCGCGAAAAGACCAACACCGCAAACAACAGACACAGGCAAACGGCAATATAGGTTAAACGGCGGCGCTTGTCATACAAAATGAACAGCACACAGCACATCACCATTTCAATCGCACCGAATACAAGGCCCCCACGCGAGCCTGTGAGCAAAATACAGAAGAAAAATACAAAGCCGAGCATAATGGAATACGGCTTTTTATTCCCGCGCAAAAATGCGAACGGAATACACAGCATTAAAAAGGTGGAGTAATTGTTGCGCCATTGCATAAATAAAAGCGAATGGTTCTCCAAGACTTCATTGATATTGATAAGGTAAAATGCAATGGTGACGAACGAGGCAAAGCACCCCGAAAGCACCATAATTAAGGTAACCTTGTCCACCAAGGAGTATTCTTTTCGCACGGTGAGATGCGTGTAAAAAAGCACATACAAAAATACCATACCGAACCCTAAGCTCAATATGTAAAAGATAGAAACGCCGCTTAGGTATTCTTCTTTGGAAATAAATCCGACGCCGCCTAAAACAACTGCAACGGAAACAAGCGACATCGGCAAAAGCAACCTGCCGCGAAAATCCGGCTTTTTGCCGTAGAAAATAAAATGCAATAAAATGCAAATAATCAATATGACGCCCAGCGGCACATACTGAATGAAAACGCTGAATGAATTGTAGCATTTCGCGCCGATAAGACAGGTGAGCATAAACGGCATAAAGGTGGCAAGCAAATCGTCGCAAACCACCAAGGTGAAGCCGATGATGCAGGCAAATACCAACACGCCCGCCACATTGAACTCAAATGTCGAGAACAACGCGGCTATCGAGCACAAAAGCGCCATATATCGCCCGCTAATCATAAATTCGCGCATACGCAACAGGCGCGGAGAATTCAGAATTTTATTCATAGCAAAAAGTCCTTGCAAATTCAAAAATGCATTCGTGCGGAAAATTCCCATTCCCACCCCTATATTATATATGGATTTTTGAAAAAAACAAGACTTGTTACCGATTTGTAATATTCTGGCGATACAGGAAAGATGCAGTTTTCGTAAATCCCTCTTGATTTTTCGCCCTAAATTGCGTATCATGAAAGGCAACGGAAATATAGTTTACGGATTTTCAATAAGGAGCATTTGCATATGACCGTACAGGAATTGCAGGCGGAAATTTTACGCCTGAAAAAAGAAAAAGATGTTTGCATTTTGGCGCACAGCTATGTGGCGCACGAAATTTTGGAAATTGCCGATTTCACGGGCGACAGTTTTGCCCTTTCACAAAAGGCGGCGACGGCACCGCAGAAAAATGTACTGATGGTCGGCGTACGCTTTATGGCAGAAACGGTGAAAATTTTGTCCCCCGAAAAAACCGTGTGGCTTGCGCACCCCGAGGCGGGTTGCCCCATGGCGGAGCAGATGGACAAGGACATGATTGAAGCCGTGAAAAAGATGTACCCCGATTACACGGTGGTCGCCTATATCAACACCACCGCCGCGCTCAAAACCGTTTGCGATGTGTGCGTAACCTCCTCGTCGGCGGTGAAAATCGTCAAACAGTTGGAAAACAAGAATATCCTGTTTATTCCCGATTGCAACCTCGGCGCATATGTGCAGGAAAAAGTGCCTGAAAAGAATATCAAACTTTTGCAGGGCGGCTGTCCTATCCATGCGGCGGTTAATGAAAAAGAAGCCGTTGCGGCAAAAGAAAAATACCCGAATGCCGAGCTTCTGGTGCACCCCGAGTGCACGCCCGATGTGGTGCGCCACGCGGATTTTGTCGGCTCGACCTCGGCGATTATGGACTATGCAAAAAAGAGCGACTGCAACGAGTTTATCATCGGCACGGAATTGAGTATTGCCGAGCATTTGCAGTACGAATGTCCCGATAAGATTTTTCATTATCTTTCGCAGAAACTCATTTGCAAAAATATGAAAATGTCCACACTGCCCGATGTATACAATGTCCTGTTGGGGCGC
>JBJEPU010000196.1:0-5293 GCA_051881395.1 Candidatus Fimenecus sp. | reverse complement strand
TCGTCATAGTGGGCGTGGTCAGCCCATTCCCAAATACAGCCGCCCAAGAAACGGTCGTCGCTGTAAATTACATCCCAGTATTCGTCCAGAGCCCCGGGACCTACGCCCATACTGTGTGCATATTCGCACAGGAAAAACGGCGCGTCATAAAAGCGTTCGTCTTTCCATTCTCCACGGGCGAGGGCACGCATTTCCTCGGGTGGCGTGTAAAAGTACGCCAAAATATCATAGCGAATCCGCTTGCTTCTGCAAGCAGGCTCATAGTGGACGGGAATATGGGATTTTGATTTCAAATATTCGTAGCAGGCGTCAAAGTTGCAAATGCCGCCCGCCTCATTACCCATGGACCACATTACCACGCAGGGGTGATTTTTGTCACGCTCAAAAAGCGCCGCAACACGGTCAAGGTAATGCGCTTCCCATTTGGGGTCGTCGCTGATTAAATCCGCATTGTTTCTGATAAAGCACCCGTGGGTTTCAATGTCTGCTTCATCGACAACATAAATGCCGTATACATCGCTCATGGTAAGCATGATGGGGTCGGGTGGATAGTGGGAGGTGCGCATACAGTTGACATTATATTCATTCATTAATTCAATGTCTTTTTGCAAATCCGCCACAGTCATCGCATAGCCCCTTGTGGGGTGGGTATCGTGGTGGTTCACGCCCTTTAATTTGATACACTGCCCGTTTAAAAGATAACGGCAACCGTCTAACTGTATGGTGCGGAAACCCACCTTTTGCCGTACAAATTGCACTTCTTTTTCATTGGAAAGTACGGTCAAAATCAAATCGTAGCAAACGGGTTTTTCTGCATTCCATTCTTCTACCGTTAGATTGTGAAAGGCGAGGGGGTCTTTACCGTTCCCCGTAGTTTCTGCAATTAAAGTGCCGCCGAAATACAGTTCGGCTTTTAGGCGGGCGTCGCCACGCACATCGGTGCGAATTTCGGCGTTATACCCATTTTCTGCCTTTTCGGTTTTAAATTCAAAGTCATAAAGATAGGCTTTCGGCTGTTTTGTGATATACACATCACGGAAAATGCCGTTTTCACGGAACATATCCTGACATTCCAAATAGGTACCCGTTGACCACTTGTAAACCACGGCAACAAGCTCGTTTTCGCCGTCTTTCAAAACGGCGGTGATGTCAAATTCACGGCTGTTGTGACTGCCCTCACCGTAGCCGACAAATTCGCCGTTTATATACAGGTCAAGCGACGCTCCAACGCCCAAAAAGGTGATAAAATAGGTGAAATCCTGTTCCTTTTGTAATGTAAAAGACTTGCGGTAAAGCCCAACAGGGCAGTTTTTCGGCGTTTTCGGCGGATTGCACCGAAACGGATACATGGAATTGAGATAATTGATTTGGTCATAGCCCGTTTTTTGCCATGTAGAGGGTACATGCACCTTGTCAAAGGGGATTGCGTCCGTATCCAATACGGCTTTCAACTGTGATGCCGATTTATAATAATGAAAATCCCATTCACCCGATAACATGAGAACTGCGTCACTTTCAAACCGTTCCGTAAGATAGGTTGTACCGTTTAAACATTCCCGATTGAAAAACGGGATAAAGTAACTGCGGTGCGGCAGACGGTTTTGTGCGAAATTATGAAAATCACGGTAATTGGTTTTGTTAATTTGATATCTCATACGTATTCCTCACTTATGCACGCTGTAATTCCACTAAAACGACCTCGTTATCTTCCAATGTGATTTCGAGTGTCGCAAAAGGTTTTGTATTATGGAACGGCAGTGTTTCGCTTGTTATCTGTGAAGCCGCTTGCAGTTCTTCAAACGCCTCATTGGAAAGCACCGCAGGCTTGCCCATTTCTTCCCACAGTGCCGCTGGATTGCCCGAACGGCTGTTGACGCGCTGTATCACCGCTTGTTGGAATTGGGGCGCATTGTCCACCGAAAGGGAAACTGTGTAGTTCTTATGTTCGTCTGCAAAATTCTGCGCATAGAGCATCAAGAACAGATTGCCGTTATCAGAGCGAAATGCCGTCATTTCAACATCTTTGTCGGTAATCGGCAAACAGTAACGATTATCGGGAAGAGCGGCGAGCAATTTCATCACCCAAAACGCGGGTTTGCGGATGCCGTCTATGGTCAAAAGCCCAAATCCGCCGCAAAACGGGTCGGGGAAGAAGAATAACTCTTCAAAAATATCCGAAAATGTCCAATAACTTGAACCGTCAATAATGCCTTGGTTGTCGAGCACGGTTTTTACTAAAAATGATGCGGCACGGGGCGTATCGTGTATCGCCGCCACACAGTTGGAGCTGATGCTCCATTCCGTGTAAAAGAGGGGGCGGTTGCCCACCTCACTGCGTGCCCGTTTGGCTTCGCGTGTCATATATCCCTTTAAATCGGGGGTGAAATCGTTTACATTGTCAAATATCGGCTGTAACAGCGACCGCATAGAGGTTTCGGGCGGTTGTGTTTTTAATTTTTTCATCTGCTGTAAGCGCTCGCGGTTCAGTGCGTGCCCCAACGCATCGGTGGGGTATTGGTGGGTGGTTACAAAATCCACAGGTACATTTTCTTTTTGGCAAAAGTCCAAAAATTCAGGCAAGTGCCGACTGCAAGTGGTAGCAGGACCGCCCACCTGCAAATGTTCGTCCACACTTTTCAGCGCCCGCACCGTGGCGGCGTACAGACGGTAATAATCCTGCATATCTCCCTTAAAAAAACAGGCGAGATTTGGCTCATTCCAAACCTCAAAATACCAACTGCGAACTTCTTCCTTGCCGTAACGGTCAATTAAAAAGCGCGCAAAGGCACGGATAAATTCCTGCCACTCGTCCATCTTCTTCGGCAAAGTGACATTGCCCTTGTAGTAAAACACCGTTTTTTTGCCCGATGCGAGTGCCGAGGGCATAAAGCCCAACTCCACAAAGGGTTTTACGCCGATTTCAAGTAAACGGTCATAAATACTTGCCACCTGATGGAAGTTATATAACTTTGTTTTATTCCGTGATACTGCGGGCAGGTGGCTGGAAAGCCGTTCGCAAACGTGCATATCATCGTCGAAAATGCCGTGAAAGCGCACACGCTCGATGCCTAATTCATCGTGCACAATCTTTAACTGCTCCATATAGTCACAGCGGTGCGCCAATGCGGCGTGACCACTGCCCACGCAAAACTGCCAGTGCTTGTTTACTGCGCGCGTTTCGCCGTTATAATCGAGTGTAAACGAAAAATCTTTCATACTTTATTCTGCTCCGACATATTCCACAGGTACTTTGTCGCGGATACTGCTTTCCTTACTGGGAATCCAATCTTCTCCCAACTCCAAATCGTTTTCGCTGTCTTTATGCACAACGATTTTTTCGATTTTAGAAGCAGTCGAGAAAAAGGCATAATCATTGATTTTCTGAACAGAGGAGGGAATCTCCAAAGCCGTAAAGGAATTGCAATAGGAAAATGCGTCTGTCCCGATTTCTGTAAGTGTGTTCGGGAACTTTACATTTTGCAGATTGGCGCACTTTAAAAACGCCTTGTTGCCGATGACTTCCAGCCCCTCGTTAAATGTAACGGAATAGAGATTGGAGCACAGATAAAACGCGTTTTCACGAATGGATTTCACGGTTTCGGGTAACACAATCGTGCCGCCGCCGACCACCGCGCCGGAGTCGTCCGTTTCAATGGGCGTTTTTCCGTTGGGGTATGCCAAAAGCTCGGTCATATCCTTATTGTAAAGCACGCCGTCAACGCTTGTAAAATACGGGTTTTCCGCATCGACATGGATGGCTTTCAGAAGGGGGCAGTTTGTAAGCGCCCAAACATCAATAACTTCAATGTTTTTGCCGATGTTGAGCACTTCTAAATACTCGGCATTTGCAAGACTAAACGCCATCAGTTCCGTAACGGGCTTATCTTCATATGTATCGGCTACTGTAAACTCTCTTTCGGTTGTTGCGCTCTTATAACGGTACAGCGCGGCTGTATTTTCATTTACACGGTACTGGGGCCCCGTGGAAATCGGTGATGTGCAAGATGCAAACGAAAGAACGATTATCAGCACCAAAGCAAGTGCAGTAAGTTTTTTAAAAGTTTTGCGCATATTAAACCGCCTCCTTCTTACAGTTCTGCGGAAACTTCCGCGTGCGCCTCTTCGCCCGCTTCGGCTTCAAATGTACGCTGACGGATTTCCTCCATCATTTCTTCGTGACGCTGTTCGGTCAAATCATAGAAGTGATAGGGAACGGTGGAAAGAAGTCCCGTAACCGCGCCCGCAATAATGGTGATGAAGAATACACTGTCGCGTAAAGTGGGGTCATAGAGAATATTCCAGTCGGAGGTGAAACCGACAAGACCGTAAAGATAGGGGATAACCATACCGGCGACGGTTACAATCGGAGAAGAGAGATACCCGAAAATACCCATGCAACCGTCAAGACGCTCTCCGGAGATATACTGCTGATAATCCCAAATATCCGCATTGATCGCGCCGCTGGCAATGCTTATTATTGAAGAAAGCATTGTAGAGATATAGGTAGAAACAATGATGACAACAAAACTTCCCATATACACGCCGGCAACGGACAGGAACGAGCACAAAACGGTACAGTATTTGCCAAACAGCATCACACGCTTTTTGCCGAATTTTTTAATAAGAATCGGGGAAAGAAGCATGCCGGGCGTCCACGCCGTGCCGAGAATGGTCGCCATAATGCCCAATACCCATTCCTGCCGCATGGAGTAAATAATAAGCATATTGACGATATTGATAGAACCTGTGGAGAAAACGGCAAGCCAGCCGGAAATGTTTGTAATCCACAGATATTTATTGCGAAGCACCTCTTTAAAGCCCTTTTTCATATTGACTTCGGGCTTGTGGTCCTCTTCCTGAATGACTCTGTCCTTTATACCGAATACAAGGAACAGCGTGAAAGGTGCACAAATGATAATCACGGCGGGAATCGCGTAACGGTAAGTACGGATATCCGTCATACCGCCGAGGGTTGTTGCGACAATCGGGAACAAAATGCCGAAAATCGAGGGGAACAAACTGTAAATGAAAGAGCCGATGGACATAATCTTTGTTCTTTCATTGGTGTTGGGAGAAATAACATTCTGCACCGAACCAACCTGCGCAAAGCAGGAGCCGAACTGCCCCCAAATCGCAAAGGTGAGGTTCATCACCCAGAATTTCTGATGATATTCGAGCGTGTTGTACGGGAACCATACGAGCAGGAACAGGCTTAAAATATACGGCAACATATTCGCTAAAATCCAGCAACGGTATTTTCCGTACTTCGGGGAGAATGTGCGCAGTACAAACA